>JBLNAW010000121.1:0-7672 GCA_050259555.1 Solirubrobacterales bacterium | reverse complement strand
ACGAGGTCGACCAAGGCCGGCAGGGCGCCGAGCGCGATGCCGAGCGCTCCGATCCCCAGCCAGACGGGGATCGGGTGGATCAGTTGCACACCGATGCGCGCCGCCACGACCGTCGCCGTGGTTCCGACGACGGCCGCCTGAGATCGCAGGGGCGTCATCCTGAACACGGCGAGCACGACCGTGACGGAGACGGGGAACAACCCGACGATGCCGTATGCGTAGCCGCGCACGCCGTGCAGATCGTTCGCGAGCGCCATCGTGAGCGGCATATATGCTCGGACCAGCTGCGCAAGCAGTACGACGACGGCCGCAGTAAGGATGAGCCCTGACAGGTCGAGCGTCGGGAGACCCGATGCCGAGCCGCGGAAGCTGCCCGCACAGGTACTCCCTCGTGTTCGCATACGTGCCTGCCTACCCATGCCATCCACCCAGCAACCGGCCAGAAGTCACCGGTTCATCGAACCTGCTGGGGGGGAGTCCTTGCCCGGAGAGTGGTCCTGATGACGAACGGTGATCCCGCTCCCCGAGGTGTGGCGATTCGTCACCGGCGCATCGGAGGGCGTCGCCGGGCGAGCGCACCACGCGCTCGCTGAGCGTGGGAGGGACGTGGCCCTGATCGCGCGCGGTCGCACCGGTCTCGGGCCCGCCGAGCGCGAGGTGCGTGCGGTGTGCGGGCGATGGTGCTCCCCACGGATGTCGCCGACCCCGACCAGCTGCGCGCCTCCGCCGAGCTGGTGAAACAGGAGCTCGGGCCGATCCGGGTCTGGGTGAACGACGCGATGGTCACGGTCTTCGGCCGGTTCGTCGACATCGCGCCGGATGACTTCCAGTGAGTCACGAGCGTAACGTACCTCGGTGCCGTCCTGGACGCCGCGCTGGAGTTCGAGGACCGGCTGCTCCCCGAGCTGTTCTGCGGGTTCGGGCGTTCGCCAGGCCTCGTCCCGTACATCGAGGCGAACGTGCCGAAGGCGTGGGCGGCAGCGGTGCCGGTCCTCGCGGCTCAGCTGTTGCTCGGGGGTCCCCGACGCTCCCGCGGGCGCAGCGACACCGTGATCGACGATGCCGGCGGTGGCGGACTGGACCTGGTCGATGGTCTCGTCGCGGTGCCTCTTTGGGGGTGGGTCGGCCCGAGGTCCAGTCCGGACGGTCGACTAGCTGTCGTTCCTCAACACGTTGTTCAAGAGGTGAGAGCCTCCCTGGTAGGTCTCGCCACTGACGGGTGATCCGATCTGACCTGTCGTAGGTTGCGCGAGAGGATCGTTCACCGACAGGAGGCGTGGTGCGAGAGGGTCTCCGGATACTGGTCAACGGTGTCGAGCACGAGATCTCACCCGGGCCGGACCGTAGCCTGCTGCACGTCCTCCGCGAAGAACTCGACCTGACGGGCGCGAAGTACGGGTGCGGGGAAGGTGCGTGCGGGGCGTGCACCGTGCTGCTGGACGGCGATGCCGTGCGCGCATGTGTGACGCCGGTCGCCGAGGTCGGCGAACGTGCCGTCACGACCGTCGAGGGCCTGGCCGCAGGCGGCCTGCACCCGGTAGGCAGAGCGTTCCTCGAGCTCGGCGCGATGCAGTGCGGCTACTGCACGCCCGGCATGATCGTCGCAGCCACCGCGCTGCTCGCCGAGACCCGGAACCCAGACGACGCGCTGATCGCGGAGGCCCTCGACGGCAACATCTGTCGATGTGGCGCCTACCCGCGCATCGCCCGCGCCGTCCGTCGCGCGGCCGAGCTCATGGCAGAGGATCGACCCGCGTCACGCTCGTCGATCGGGCCGACGACGACGACCGACCTCCCTCGTCCACGTGCGCCGTGGGACCTGACCCCGGTGGGCGAGCGCGACCACTTCGACGTGCTCCCCGACGGGGTGGTGGTCGTGCTCGACCCGGGTCCTGAAGCGGAGGGCTCCTGGTCCACGACCCGCGATGCGTGGATCCACATCGGGGCCGACGGCCTCGTCACCGCGTTCACCGGCAAGGTCGACGTCGGACAGGACAACCGGACCGCGCTCCGCCTGCTCGTCGCCGGCGAGCTGCGGATGCCGGTCGACTCGGTGGGGCTGGTGATGGGTGATACCGACCTCTGCCCGTTCGACATGGGGACGTTCGGGAGCCGCTCGATGCCCGACGCCGGCACCGCGCTGCGAGCCACGGCGGCGGCCGCGAAGGAGGTGCTCCTCGCTATGGCTGCCGAGCGGTGGAGCCTCGACCCCGCAGCGCTCGACGCCTCGGACGGACGGATCCGCCGCCCGGGAGGAGATCCGCTGACGTATGGAGCGCTCGTCCGCGGCGCGCGGCGCGTCGAGGTGGTCGGCGCACCCGAGCTGCCCGCATCGCCCAGGCTCGGCCGCAGAGGCGAACCGCCCGGGCCCGATACCTCGACAGGCTCTCCCGCCCGGCTGCTCGAGGACACCGTGAACGGCGCCAAGCGGTTCCCCTCCGACCTCACGCGCCCGGGTCTGCAGCATGGACGGATCCTGCGGCCGCCCGCCTTCGGCGCGACCCTCCGCTCCTTCGACGCACGGGAGGCGGAGGACCTCCCCGGCGTCACCATCGTGCGGGACGGCTCGTTCGTGGGGGTCGTGGCGCCAGACCCCGGCGCCGCCGCCATGGCGCTCGCAGCGATCGACTCGACGTGGGATCCCGCGCCCCCGCAACCCTCCGACACCGACCTCGTCGAGCACCTCCGCTCCCACCCGGCCGAGGCCGAGGGCTGGGACGGCCCGTTCCTGCACGAGGCCGGCGACGTCGACCACGCGTTCGCCGAGGCCGACGTCAGGCTCGAGCGCACCTACACGGCCGCGTACATCGCGCACACGCCGCTCGAGACGAGGGTGGCACTCGCGGAGTGGGAGGGTGAGCGGCTCACGGTGTGGACCGGCACCCAGCGGCCGTTCGGCGTGCGATGGGAGCTCGCCGCGGCACTCGGCGTCCCCGAGTCGCAGATCCGGGTGATCGTGCCGGGCACCGGCGGCGGCTACGGGGGCAAGCACCTCGGTGACGTCGCGATCGAGGCCGCGCGTCTGGCTCGAGCGGCCGGCGCGCCCGTGAAGGTGCGCTGGAGCCGCGAGGAGGAGTTCACGTGGGCGTACTTCCGGCCGGCCGCGGTCATCGACGTTCGGACCGGCGCCCGAGACGGCGCGCTCACCGCGTGGGGGTTCACGAACCTGAACGCCGGGACCCCCGGCATCGAGTGCCCGTACGAGATCGCGAACCAGCGCATCGCGTTCCAGGCGGCCAACCCACCGCTGCGTCAGGGCTCGTACCGTGCGCTGGCCGCGACCGTGAACCATTTCGCGAGGGAGTCACACATCGACGAGGTCGCGCACGAGCTCGGGGCCGATCCGCTCGAGTTCCGTCGCCGGCACCTGCGCGACGAGCGGCTCATCCAGGTGCTCGACGCGGCCGCCCATGCGGCGGGCTGGGGGGACCTCGACCGGTCGCGAGGACGCGGCATCGGCATCGCCGGTGGTGTCGAGAAGGAGGCGTACGTCGCCACCTGTGCCGAGGTCCGGATCGACCCCGACGGACACCTTCGCGTCCTCAGGATCGTGACCGCCTTCGACTGCGGCGCGATCGTCGATCCCGACAACCTCGTCAACCAGATCGAGGGAGCGACCGTCATGGGCCTCGGCGGCGCGCTCACCGAGGAGATCCACTTCGCCGAGGGCACGATCGCCAACGCGCGCCTGTCGGCGTACCGCGTGCCGCGGTTCGCCGACGTCCCGCCGATCGAGGTGGTGCTGCTCGATCGCGCCGACATCGCGCCGGCCGGTGCGGGAGAGACGCCGATCGTCGCGGTCGCCCCCGCACTCGCGAACGCGATCTTCGCCGCGACCGGCATCCGGTTGCGCTCGATGCCGCTCGCACCGCAGGGAATCGTGCGGGGCAGCGCTCCCCCGCCGGTAAGAGAGATCGCCGCGGCTACTCGGCGACGCCCGCGAGCCGGAGCCGGCGGATCCGCCACACCGCGAGCAGGAGGAACACGACGGTGAGCAGGGCGAGGCGCCCGACGGCGGCGCCTCCGGTGGGCATGCCCGCGCGCTCGAGACCGTGGGCGTCCGGAGCGAGCCCGGCGTAGACCATCGTGGCCAGCCACTGCGGCGACAGCTGCGCGACGCCGGTCAGCACGCCGCCGAGGAGATGCTCGCCGAGCAGGACGATCGCGAGCGACCACCACACCGCCCGCCGGAAGGCGGCGCCGAGGAACACGAACAGCGCCAGGTAGGCGGCGGTCCCGGCAACCACCGCGAGCGCGATCGGACCGACGGCGCCGGGCACGCCGGCGATCGCCGCAGAGAGCGCGAGCGCCGGCGTCAGAGCGCCGGCGGCGACGAGCCAGCCGGCCGACCACCGGGCCAGGACGATCGTGGAGAAGCGCACGGGCGACAACCACGTGAGGCCGAACGTCCCGGTCCGCACCTCCGCGCCCAGCACGGCGTCGCCGACCACCAGGCAGGCAAGCGGCAGGATCAGCCCGAAGAGCGCACCGCTGATCGTGTTGAACCGGAGGGCGGGCGTCGGCTCGTCGACGGTGCGAGCGAGGAGCCCGAAGAGCAGGGCGCCCACGCACGGCAGGGCCAGCAGCGCGGCCCGCTTGGGCGGCACGCAGACCCGCAGCGCGTACACGAAGGCGGCGGCGAAGGGCCTGGGGAGGGCGCGCGCGGCGGCGGGGGCGGTCACCGGACCAGCTCCCGGAAGGCCGACTCCAGCGAGTCGTCGAGCGGGCGCACCTCGAGGAGGCGGACGCCGGCCCGCCGAGCGAGCCCCGGCAGCGCATGGGCGAGCTCGAGGGCGCGCGAGGACGACACGACCACGTCGCCGCCGTCGATGTCGACGCCGCTCACCGCCTCGACGCCGACGAGGGCGGCGGCCAGGCGGCGGGGATCCGACGAGCGCAGCAGGACCCGCCGGGGACGGTCGGCGATCGCGCTTCGGATCGCGTGGTGATCGCCGGCCGCGGCGAGCCGGCCGCGTACGAGCACGATCTGGCGGCGGGCCAGGCGCTCGACCTCGTGCAGCACGTGGGAGCTGACGATCACCGTGCGACCCTCGTCGCCCAGGCGCTGGAAGAGCTCGATGAGCGCCACGCGCTGGACGGGGTCGGCGCCGTTCAGCGGCTCGTCGAGCACGAGGATGGTGGGGTCGCCCACGAGGGCGGCGGCGACCCTCGTGCGCTGGCGCATCCCCATGCTGAACCCGCCGACCTTGCGGTCGGCCACATCGAGCAGGTCGACGGCCGCCAGGGCCCGCTCGGGCGCGGCCCGGTCGTGCACCCCGTGGAGGGCGGCGGCGTACCGCACCAGCTGGCGGGCCGAGAGCACCCCCGGGCTGGCGTCCTCCTCCGGGACGAGGGCGAGGCTGGCTTGGGCCTCTCGCTGCGTACGGGGGTCGAGTCCACCCACGCGGACGGTGCCGATGTTGAGGGGCAGCATCCCGCAGATCGCCCGCATGAGCGTCGTCTTGCCCGCGCCGTTCGGGCCGAGCAGGCCCGTCACCCCGGGACCGAAGGAGCAGGACACTTCGGCGAGCGCCACCTTCGGGCCGAACCACACCGACGCGCCGCTGAGCACGACCGTCGCCTCCTCGGCGAAGGCGGGGTCGTCCGGCGCCGAGGCCGCTCCGGCCATCGCGCTCACTCGACCCCCCGGTAGCGATAGACGAGGGAACCGAGCGAGCCGGCGACGACCGCGAGGTAGACGAGCACCACGCCGACGCCCGCCCCGGCGGTCCCGCCCACGAGCGACTGGGGATCGACGTGACCGAGGAACACCAGGTCGCTCATCCGCAGCGGGATGTCGATCACGCTGAGGAGCCCCCACAGGTTGCCGCTCTGGAAGAAGCTCGCGGAGTCGCCGCGGACGAGGATCGTCGCCACCGACCCCGAGACGAAGACCACAGCGAGCAGGGCCACGCCGCCGACGACCCGGCGCGCGGTCGTCGCGGAGATCGCGAGCGCCAGAGACGCCAGGTACAGGGAGAACAGCGCGACGGCCACCGGCACCTGCCACAGGACCTCGGCGTTCTCGGTGAGGTAGTCGAGCGCTCCCCCCTGCACCACGAGCATCTGGCCGACGAACAGCACGACCTGGGGCAGGAAGCTGAAGCCGAAGAGGATGAGGGTGAGAGCTCCGACCTTGGCGAGCACGTAGTCGTTGCCCGAGAGCGGACGGGCGAAGATCAGCGGCAGGACGCGGTGGCGCCGGTCGGGGCACACCATGTCGGGAGCCGTGATCGCCACGAACAGGAGCAACGTGGTGGACACACCGATGTACTCGCGGTAGGTGATCAGGTCGAAGTCGGAGGCCGGGGTGTTCCGGGTGATGTACTTCACGCCGACGTTCACCACGGCAGGGATCGAGGCGATCCCGAGCAGCGACCACGGCAAGAGCTTCTGACGCCACGAGCGGCGCAGGCCGAGGGCACGGCGGATCGACAGGCGCACGAGGGCGGCACGGGCGGCGCCACGACCCCCACGCTTGCCCTCGTAGGGCCGGTAGCCACGGTCGTAGACGGCGCCGGCGGCAGGCGGCTGCGGCACGCTCACGGGGGCTGATCCAAGAACAGCTCGTCGAGTGAGGTGCGCCGGGTGGTCAGGGCGTGCAGGGCGAGGCCCAGGTCGTCCGCGCCGTCGCGGATCAGGTCGAGCACGTGGCCCCCGTCGCCCTCGACCCGCACGTCGAGCGCGGAGTCGTCGACCACGGTGACGGCGACACCCGCGCCGCCGAGGAGCTCGGCCAGGCGTGCGGCACCGTCGTGCACCTCGACCCGGACGGCGCCGGTGCGGTGCAGGAGGGCCTGCGTGGCGCCGGCGTGGCGCAGCTTCCCGCCGTCGATCATCACCACCTGATCGCACACGCGCTGCACGTCGTCGAGCAGGTGGGTGGCCATGAGCGCCGAGATACCGAACTCGGCGAGCCGGGCCACGAGGTCGAGCATCTCCTCGCGGCCGATCGGGTCGAGACCGGAGGTCGGCTCGTCGAGCAGCACCACCTCCGGGTCGGCGACGATGGCCTGGGCCAGCTTCGTGCGCTGGCGCATGCCCGTCGAGAAGCCGCCGATCGGCCGGAACCGTGCCTCGTCCAGGCCGACCAGGTCGAGCACCTCCGATGCGCGCTGACGGGCGGCTCGAGGCGGCAGGCCGGCGAGCTCGCCGAGGGTGGCCACGACGTCGGCGGCGGTCTGATCGGGGGGAAGGCAATCGTGCTCGGGCATGAAGCCGATGTGGGCTCGCACCCCGATGGGATCATCGGCCACCGCCCGCCCCGCGACCTCGATCGTGCCCGCGGTGGGGCGCAGCTGGCCGAGCGCGAGACGCAGCAGCGTCGTCTTGCCGGCGCCGTTAGCACCGACCAGCCCCACGGAGCCGCGCGGGACGTCGAGGGTCAGTCCATCGAGTGCGAGGACGCCACCCGGGTATCGCAGCGAGAGCCCATCGGTGCGCAGCAGATCATCGACCATGCCGGACCTCCGGCGCGATGCTAGCGCCGCGGCGGGTTCCAGGGCCCGATGCCGCCGAGACGTTCGGGTGTGATTCGCGTCACGAACCCCGGGGGTGGATCCGGCATGTTCGGGAACACGACGTCGGGGCCGAGGTACGTATGCGCGAGCTCCTGAAGCATCTCGGCGGCCCCTCCCTCCGTCACCCTGCCGGTCCCGTACACGACGAGGTA
>JBLNAW010000120.1:0-4578 GCA_050259555.1 Solirubrobacterales bacterium | reverse complement strand
CCTGCTGCTCGGCCGAGACCGCAAGCACGCGCTGCCGTTCGGGCCGTTCCTGGCGGCGGGAGCCGCCCTCGCGGCCTTCGTCGGGTCCGAGATCGCCGACCGGTACCTCGCGCTGTTCACGTAGCGCCTTCCCCGAGCGACGCTCGGCGTCCCTGCCTGCCTGTTGAACGTGTGACTCTTGAGAAATACTGCTAATTACATCTATGTAATTCAGCCTAACGTGCCGAAAGTACGGAGAAGAGGCTATTGACGATGGATGTGGCTCTTGTTACGGTCCGAAGCCCCAGAGACGTTCGGGGCCGAGGGGGGCAGGTGTTGAAGGTGTGGCACATGAGGGAAGTGCGGTAGTTGTTGAAGTTGTGGGAGTTGTGACGGATGGGAAAGCGCAGGCCGTTCGTAGGAGACCGGCTCCTCACGGTGGGTGAGGTGGCGGCCACCATGCGCGTCTCCAACATGACCGTGTATCGGCTGATCAAGAGCGGTCAGTTGGCGGCCATCCGCGTCGGCAAGAACTACCGGATCCGCGAGTCGGACGTCGATCGCTACCTGTCCGAGCGGTCCGTTTAGTCGGAGGCGCAGGCATGCCGAAGAAGACTCGGAGCGTGTGGGAAGCCGGTGACCGGCTCCTCACGGTCGCGGAGGTCGCGGCGACGATGCGGGTCTCGAACATGACCGTGTACCGCCTGATCAAGAACGGTGACCTTCCGGCGCTTCGGGTGGGCAAGAACTACCGGGTGCGCGAGTCCGAGGTGGATCGCTACCTCGAGGCGCGCTCGGTCGAGGTGGAGGGCGCTTAGGTGGCGAAGACCAGGGTCGGCGTGGACATCGGCTCCACCGCCGTCCGTGTGGCGGAGGTGGCCCCGGGCGACGTGCCCGTCGTGCTGCGCGCCGCCCAGACGCCGCTGCCGCCCGGCGCCGTCGAGAACGGCGAGATCCGGCAGCCCGAGCTCGTGGCCGAGGCGCTCCGCGAGCTGTGGGGCAAGTCCGGGGTGAAGGGGCGCCAGGTCTACCTCGGGGTCGGCAACCAGCGGGTCGTCGTCCGCGAGGTCGCCCTCCCGTGGCTCCCCGAGAAGGAGCTGCGCAGCTCGCTCGGCTTCCAGGTCCAGGAGTTCATCCCGATGGCGGCCGACGAAGCCGTGCTGGACTTCGATCCGATCGGCGAGCTCGACCAGGGGGGGCGCCGGATGCTCCGGATCCTCCTCGTCGCCGCCCACAAGCCGATGATCTCGACGCTCGTCGAGGCGGCGACCGCGGCGAAGCTCCAGCCCGTGGGGATCGACCTGACCCCGTTCGCCGTCGTGCGCGCCGTCGGGTCCTCCGATGAGGGCCTCGACCTGGACGAGCAGACCGGGGACGAGGCCATCGTCGACGTCGGTGCCCACGTCACGGCGATCTGCGTGCACGATCGCGGGGTCACGCGGTTCGTGCGGATCCTGCCCTCGGGCGGGCGCGACATCTCCCTCGCCATCGCCCGCGGCCTCGGGGTCGAGGACGACGTGGCCGAGCAGCTCAAGCGCGGTCAGGAGGTCGAGGGTGGCCCCGCCCTCGAAGACGTCCGGCGCATCGCCATGACGCGCACGGGCAGCTTCGTGGACGAGGTCCGTTCCTCGCTCGAGTTCTACGCCGCCCAGGTCCCCGGGGCGCGCATCGCCCGCGTGCTCGTCGTCGGCGGCGCCTCGAAGCTCGATGGCTTCATGGAGGTCATCGGCGAGCGGATCCCGGTGCCCGTCGAGCGCGGACGCCTGTTCCAGCGGGTCAAGTCCGAGCTCGACCTCTCGGAGGAGGCCGCCGCCGAGGCCGAGCCCGTGCTCGGCGTCGCCGTCGGCCTCGCCATCGCGAACGGGAGGCGATCGTGAGCCAGGTCAACCTCCTCCCGCCCGAGCTTCGCGAGAAGCAGGCCGGCCGGCGCGTGACCACCCTGGTCGCTGCGCTCGGCGCCGCGATCCTCGCGCTGATCGTGGTCTTCTACTTCTTCCAGGGGATGCGGCTGTCGGACGCGAAGGACGAGCTCGCGCAGCAGCAGCAGTCGAACGCGCAGATCCAGGCGCAGATCGACGAGCTGCAGCCGTACGCCGAGCTTCAGGCCGAGCTCGCGACGAAGCAGAAGCTCGTCGACACGCTCTACCTGAACGAGGTCTCGTGGGCGAGCGTGCTCCTCGACGTGTCGCGGGTGATCCCGGATGAGTCCTACCTGACGGCGCTGAACGGCCAGATCACCGCGACGACCGGCACGCAGCCCGCCGGGGTCCCGACGACCGCTGCGGTGTCGAACCTCATCGGGAACGTGACCTTCTCCGGCGTGGCGCGCGAGACGCAGACGATCGCGAGCTGGCTGACCCGGCTCGAGGAGGTCAGCGGCTGGGTGAACCCGTGGGTGAACAACGCCGCCGAGAGCGCGGACTTCTCCCGGATCTACACCTTTGACGGTGGCTTGGATCTGACGCTCGACGCGGCAACGGCGCGTGGGCGCGGTGAGGGGCGGCGGACATGAAGCAGCGCGGACCGATCATCGCCGGTGTCGCCGCGGCGGCCCTCGCTCTCCTGCTCGTGGTCTTCCTCGTGCTCCCCAAGATGGGCCAGGTCGGCGAGGCACGGGACAGCCTGCAGACCGCCCAGGACAGCGAGATCTCGCTCCAGGCGCAGCTCCGGTCGCTCCAGGATGCTCAGGCGCAGGCACCGCAGACCGAGGACGAGATCAAGGCGCTCGACGACCAGGTGCCCTCGACGGTCGACCTCCCCGGGCTGTTCCGCTTGCTGCAGGGAGCGGCGGACCGTGCGGCCGTGGACTTCTTCCAGTTCTCGCCAGGAACCCCTGCCCCCGACCTGTCGGGCGGATTCTCGATCCTGTCGAGCCAGATCGTGATCACCGGCTCCTACTTCACCCTGCAGGAGTTCCTCTACAGCATGGAATCGCTGCCGCGTGCCGCGAAGGTCATGAGCGTGGCGATCACACCCGCCGGCTCGACGTCCGGGACGACGACCACGACCACGACGAGCACCGGACGCCTCCAGATGCAGCTCACCGTCGAGTTCTACACGACGGACTCGAGCGCGGGCCCGGGCTCGAGCCCCGGTCCAACCGAGGGACTGACCACGGTTCCCGCCGCGGCCTCGACGACCACGACCACCGAGAGCGGAGCCTAGCGAGATGGCCCTCACGGATCGCGACAAGAAGATGCTCATCGCCCTCGGTGTGATCGCCGCGCTCGCGGCCGTCTACCTGTTCCTCGTCGTGCTGCCGGGTGGTGGAGGGAGCGATGTCGAGCCGCCCGTGGTGCAACCGACCGAGTCGGTCACGCCGACGGCCTCACCGACCTCCACCGAGACGCCCCGCCCGACCTCGCCGCCCATCGACCTCGTCGGCGACCGGGATCCCTTCTCGATCCCCCCCGGTCTGTCGCCGAGCCCGACGGGCGGCGGGGTCAGCCCCTCCGGCGGCACCGTGAGTCCGACCTCTCCGACGAGCCCACCGCCAACGTCGCCCACGTCGCCGCCTCCCACGAGCCCGCCTCCCACGAGCCCGCCTCCGACGAGCCCGCCGCCCACGTCGCCGCCGCCGCCGGTAGAGCCTGACGATCACATCCTCATCGGTGGGCACGATGTGCGGCTGCTCGACGTGTTCGCGAACGGCAAGCGCGTCCAGATCGAGGTGGACGGGCGCGTGTACACGGTCGAGGAGGGCGCGACGTTCGACGACAACTTCAAGCTCGTGAAGATCCTGGACCACCACTGCGCGCGCTTCCTCTTCGGCGACCAGAGCTTCGAGCTCTGCGCGCAAGCGAAGAAGTAGCGCGAGGAGCGCCGGCACCGCCCTCGGGGGGAGCGGTCGCCGGACGGTGAGGGCGGTCCCCCACGTCGGGGGCCGCCCTCCTCCAAGCCCCGGGTCCGCGAGGCCCGGACGTGGCCCCGGAGCCGGCCCAGCGCGGCCGGGCCGGCTCGGGGCTCACCTATGATGAGGGCCATGCTCCGCCAGCTCACGGCCGGCGAATCGCACGGCAAGGCCCTCGTCGCGATCCTCGAGGGCCTTCCCGCAGGTGTGCCGATCCGGCCGAAGGAGTTGGCCGCAGAGCTCGCGCGGCGGCGGCACGGCCACGGCCGAAGCGGTCGCCAGCGGTTCGAGGCCGACACGTTCGAGATCGTCTCGGGGGTCCGTCACGGACGCACGCTCGGCAGCCCGATCTCGGTGACGATCGCGAACGCGGAGTGGGAGGCCAAGTACCGGGACCTCATGGGGGTCGAGGGCGAGACCGCGCCGGCGGACAAGCTCACGAAGCCGAGGCCCGGGCACGCCGACCTGCCCGGCATCATGAAGTACGGGTTCGACGACGTGCGGAACGTGCTCGAGCGCGCGAGCGCCCGCGAGACCGCCGCTCGGGTGGCGCTCGGGTGCTTCTGCAAGGCCTTCCTCGCCGAGCTCGGGATCCATGTCGTGTCGCACGTCGTGCGCATCGGCACGGTGGCCTCGGGCTCGAGCAAGGTCCCCGCCCCCGAGGATCTGGACGTCGTCGACACCTCACCCGTTCGCGCGTTCGACGAGCGGGCGGGAGCACGGATGATCGCCGAGATCGACGCGGTGCG
>JBLNAW010000119.1:0-11666 GCA_050259555.1 Solirubrobacterales bacterium | reverse complement strand
CGATCACGATCGGCGACCGCGTCGTGAACGACGTGCCGCCCGGCGAGCGCGACGTGGCGATGGTGTTCCAGAACTACGCGCTGTACCCGCACATGACCGTGTACCAGAACATGGCGCTCAGTCTGAAGATCCGGAAGCTCAAGCGCGCCGAGATCAAGCGGCGGGTCGAGGAGACGGCGAGTGTGCTCCACCTCGACGAGCTGCTCGCCAAGCGACCTCGCGAGCTGTCCGGCGGGCAGCGTCAGCGGGTGGCCATGGGTCGGGCGATCGTGCGCGAGCCCCAGGCCTTCCTGATGGACGAGCCGCTGTCGAACCTGGACGCGAAGCTCCGCGTGCAGATGCGCGCCGAGATCCTGCGGATCCAGAAGGAACTCAAGGTGACGATGATCTACGTCACCCACGATCAGACCGAAGCGATGACGCTCGGAGACCTGGTCGCGGTGATCAGGAAGGGCCTGCTCCAGCAGGTCGCCGCCCCGCAGGAGCTCTACGCGCACCCCGTGAACCTGTTCGTGGGTGGCTTCATCGGTTCGCCGGCGATGAACCTGGTCGAGGCGACATTGTCGGGCACCGACGGAGGTACCTTCGTGGAGTTCGCCAACCGGCGCCTCCGGGTTCCGCCCGACGTGGTCGCGGCCCGGCCGGACCTCGCGGCGTTCCGTGGGCGAACGGTGATCCTCGGCATCCGCCCCGAGGACATGGAGGACGCGGAGCTCGTCCCCGGCTCGGATCCCGAGGCGAGGTTCCCGATCGTCGTGGACCTGCGCGAGGGCATGGGCTCAGACGTCTACCTGCACTTCACGGTCGAAGCGCCGCCGGTCTTCACGGAGGACACGAGGGATCTCGCCTCCGACATCGACGCGAAGGCGCTCGAGGACCTGAAGGCGCAGGCGAGCGAGCGCAAGACCACGTTCATCACGCGAGCCGGTCCCGAGACGACCGCGAAGATCGGCGAGCAGCGCGAGATCCACGTCGACACCCGGAAGCTGTACTTCTTCGATCCCGCGACCGGGGGGTCGATCTACGGGAACCGGGTCACCGCATCGACCGGTGCGGCGACGACCTGACGCGCGGAGGGAGCGGTCACACGACGCGGAGGGGAGATACGCGAGAGGCATATGACATCGTTCTCCGACGCGACCGGCCCGCGGGCGACGGGAAGTGGTGACGACGACGCGGAGCGAGCGCCGAGCGGCCGGTCACCGAGGAAAGGGAAATGGAGGGGTCAGCAATGGCGGTCGATGTGAGACGCGATCTCGTCGATCGGGCCATCTCCGACGGTGACGGCATCCTGCGTCTCGAGCCGGCCTGGGTCGGCCGAGACTTCCTGCCCGCCGGACGGCGGCTCGGGCTTCCCGAGGACGGCTACGACCTCGGCGAGCGCGGCGAGATGTGCGAGCGCTGGCTGGGGTCAACGACCAAGGCGGACAATCGGGTGGGACCCCCGGATGAGGGCCTCAGCTACCTGGCTCTCGAGGGCCCCGAGCGGATCACGCTGAAGGAGGCCGTCGAGGCGGCGCCGGCCGAGATCATGGGCGCCGAGTACGCCTCGACCCACGAGAAGCTCGACCGCCTCGCGAAGATCTTCGACTACCGCGGTCGCCTGCCGCTCCACCTGCACCAGCGCCAGGAGCACGCGGCGCTGGTCGGCCGGCACTCGAAGGACGAGGCGTACTTCTACCCGCCCGGCGTCGACATGGGGCCGCACCCGGAGACGTTCCTCGGCGTGCATCCCTCGATCGCGGAGGACAAGGACCACGAGATCCTGTTGCCCTACCTCGAGGACTGGGACAGCGATCTGATCCTCCGGCACTCGGTCGGCTACTCGCAGGTGGCGGAGGAGGGCTTCCACATCCCGTCGGGCATCCTCCACGGACCGGGGAGCGCGCTCACGATCGAGCTCCAGGAGGACTCGGACGTCTTCGCGATGCTCCAGGCGCTGAACCACGGGACGTTGATCTCGAAAGAGCTGCTCTGGAAGGACGTCCGCGCCGAGGACCGCGAGACGAAGGGTGAGCGGTTCATCCTCGAGCTGATCGACTGGGAGGAGAACGGGGACCCCTACTTCTACGAGAACCACCACCTCTCGCCGCAGCTCATCGAGGGCTCGCGGACCGAGGGGGGCGAGGAGCACTGGATCTACTACGACACGACGAAGTTCAGCGGCAAGAAGCTGGTCGTGCACCCCGGTTGCTCGTACGTGACGACGGATCGCGGCGTCTACAACATCTTGCTCTGGTCCGGGAGCGGCACCTACGGTGGGGTCGAGGTCGAGGGGGGCAACCCCGAGCGCGACGAGCTGCTCGTGACGCACGATCGGGCGGTCCGCGGGGTGGAGGTTCGGAACACCGGACGGGAGGACATGTTCGTCATCAAGTTCTTCGGTCCCGACGTGAACCCCGACGTCCCCATGATCGAGCGGCGCTGAGCGTCGTCGAGCTGGACCGAGCGCAGGAGGCGACGGTGGACGAGAAGGTGCGCTGGGGGATCCTTGGGACGGGGAAGATCGCGAGGATCCTCGCGACCGCGCTCGCCGAGTCCGAAGGCGGTGAGCTCGTGGCGATCGGGAGCCGCGACGCCGATCGAGCCGCGGCGCTCGCCGCCGAGTTCGGCGCGCCGCGCTCCTCCGGGTACGAGGGCGTGCTCGCCGACGAGGGGGTCGATCTCGTCTACGTGGCGACGCACCACCCCGCCCATCGGGAGTGGGCCGTCCGAGCGGCCGAGGCGGGCAAGCACGTGCTGTGCGAGAAACCCCTGGCCGTGACGTACGCGGACGCCGTGGAGATCGTCGAGGCGGCCCGCCGCAACGACGTCTTCCTGCTCGAGGCGTTCGCGTACCGGTGCCATCCCCAGACCCAACGTCTCGTGGAGCTGCTCCGGGAGGGCGCGATCGGCGAGGTGCGGATGATCGACGCGGTCTTCGGCTACGACGCGGGCCCCGATCCGTCCAACTACCTCATGGTGCACGAGCTCGCGGGCGGCGGGATCCTCGATGTGGGCTGCTATGCGACGTCGATGTCGCACCTGATCGCCGCTGCGTCGGCGGGCCGGGCCGTCGCTCCGACGGTGGACGTCGCCGGCGCGGCGTGCATCGGACCGACGGGCGTCGACCACTCGACCGCGGCCACGCTCACCTTCGAAGGCGGCCTGGTCGCGAGGGTGGCCTGCTCGATCCAGGCGAACCTCGACAGCTCGGTGCGGATCTACGGGTCCGAGGGCCGGATCACGGTGCCGTCCCCCTGGCTCCCGGGTCGCATCGGCTCCGAGGCGCAGATCGTGGTCGACCGGTGGGGGTCGGAGACGGATGTCATCGACATCCCGCTCGAGTCGGAGGTGTACACGATCGAGGTCGACGCCGTCGACACGTTCGTGCGCAAGGGCGAGCGATCCCCTTCGGTCATGCCCTGGGACGAGTCGCTCGCCAACATGCAGACGCTGGATCGATGGCGGGCGTCGATCGGGCTCCGGTATCCGGACGACGACCGCTAGGGCCGGGAGGCGAGGGTGGCGACGATAGCGGACGTGGCGAAGCAGGCCGGCGTGTCCGTTTCGACGGCGGCTCGGGTGCTCTCCGGCCGGGGCTACGCGGCCGATGAGACGCGGCGGCTCGTCCTCGAGACTGCGAAGGATCTCGGCTACGTGCCGAACCAGATCGCCCGCAGCCTCCGGACGCGCCAGACGAAGATGCTGGGGTTGTTGATCGGCGACGTGGAGAACTCCTTCTACTCGGTGATCGCCAAGAACGTGGAGTCGGTCGCCAAGGACGCGGGGTACCACGTCGTCCTGTGCAACAGCGACGACGATCCCGAGATCGAGCGTGAGTACCTGAAGCTGCTCGACGCGATGCGGGTCGACGCGCTGGTCGTCACGCCGACGTCGAAGAACCGGCGGCCTCTCGTCGGCCTCCTCGAGAAGGACCTGGTGATCGTGCAGGTAGACCGCAGGGTCGAAGGGCTCGCGGCCGACGCGATCCTGGTGGACAACGAATCCGGAGCCGCGAGTGCCGTGGCGTATCTGATCGAGGCGGGCCACTCGCAGATCGGCATCCTCACCGGCGAGCTCGAGGTCCCCACCGCTCGGCAGCGGCTCGCCGGCTATGAGCGCGCCCTCAGGGAGCACGGCATCCCGATCCGCGAGGAGCTGGTCAAGACGGGGTCCTTCCACCGCGAGCATGCGATCGAGGACGCGACGGACCTGATCCGAGCTCGGCCCGCGCCGACGGCGATCTTCGCTGCGAACAACATCCTGGCGGAAGCCGCGCTCATCGCGCTCGCGCAGGACGGGCTGCGGGTGCCTCGGGACGTCTCGGTCGTGGCCTTCGACGACGTGCAGTGGATGAGCATGGTGGAGCCCTCCGTCACGGCCGTTCGACAGCCGGTGGCGGACATGGCGAGGAGCGCCGCCGAGCTGGTGCTCCGCCGGCTGCGCGAGGGACGCGAGGGCCCACCGAGCACGATCGTGTTCCGCACGCAGCTGGTCGAGCGCAGCTCGGTCGGCCCGCTGCGGAAAGCCAAGACGGAGAAGGCGGTCAAGGCGGCGTCATCTCCGTGAGGGTCTCGATCGGCGTCGACGTCGGGACGACCGGCGCGCGCGCGGTCGCCGTCGACGAGCGGGGGGCCGTGGTCGACGCCAGGACGGCCGAGTACCCCCTCCTCACCCCTCGCCCACGGTGGACCGAACAGGATCCGGCGGAGTGGTGGCGTGCCACGCGCGAGGTCGTCGGTGCGGTCGCCGCGTCCGCCCGAGCGGCGTCGAGCGAGATCGCCGGGATCGGGCTCACCGGACAGATGCACGGCTCGGTGTTCCTCGACCGCGGCGGCGAGGTGATCCGCCCCGCGCTGCTCTGGAACGACCAACGGACCGGTGCCCAGTGCCAGGAGATCACCGACCGCGTCGGCCCGCAGCGGATCGTCGAGATCACGGGGAACCCCGCGCTGACCGGGTTCCAGGCGCCGAAGGTGCTGTGGCTCCGGGACGAGGAGCCGGCGAACTACGAGCGGGTCGCGCACGTCCTGCTCCCGAAGGACTACGTGCGGTACCGGCTCGCGCACGAGCTCGCGACCGATGCCTCCGACGCGGCGGGAACCCTGTTCCTCGACCTGCGCGAGCGCACCTGGTCGTCCGAGGTCCTGAAAGCCCTGGACGTGCCGGCGGAGTGGCTGCCCACGGTGTTCGAGGGGCCGGAGACGACGGGTGCGATCCCGGCGGATGTCGCGGCCGAGCTCGGCCTGCCCGCCGGGATCCCGGTGGCGGCGGGCGGCGGCGACAATGCAGCCGCGGCGGTGGGGACCGCGGTGACGCGCGAGGGCCTGATGTCCAGCTCGATCGGGACGAGCGGCGTGCTGTTCGCGCACGCGGACACGTGCGCGGTCGATCCGTCGGGGCGGATCCACGCCTTCGCGCACTCGGTGCCGGGGCGGTACTGCCTGCTCGCGGTCACGCTCTCGGCCGGCGGGTCGCTGCGGTGGTGGCGGGACCTCACGGGCGTGGGCTACGACGAGCTGGTGGCCGAGGCCGAGTCCGTCCCGCCCGGCAGCGAGGGCCTCGTGTTCCTGCCCTACCTCACGGGCGAGCGCACGCCCCACCTCGATCCGAGCGCGACCGGCGGGTTCATCGGGCTCACGGCTCGGCACACGAGAGGACACATGACGAGGGCGCTCATGGAAGGCGTCTTGTTCAGCCTCCGCGACGGGCTCGAGATCATGCGCGGACTCGACGTCCGGCCCACCCAGATCCGCGCGATCGGCGGCGGGGCGACCTCGGAGCTGTGGCTCCAGCTCCAGGCGGACGTCTACGGCGCCGCGGTGCACCGGCTCGCGATCGAGGAGGGTGCGGCGTACGGGGCGGCGCTGCTCGGGCACGTCGCGGCCGGGACGTTCTCCGACGTGCAGGAGGCCACCTCCGTCGTGCACACCCTCGACGAGGTGACCGAGCCGGACCCGAAGCGGGTCGCCGTGTACGAGGAGACCTACGAGGTCTATCGAGCCCTGTACGGAACGCTTCGCGAGGACATGCACCGGCTGATCGAGCTCGCCTCGGCATAGGAGTGACGATGGACGTCTGTCTGATGATCGAAGGTCAAGAGGGTGTGACCTGGGACCAGTGGGTCGGGCTCGCCCGCGCCTGCGAGGAGCTCGGGTACGAGGGCCTGTTCCGCTCGGACCACTACCTGTCCTTCTACCGCCCGGACGAGGTTGGGGCGCTCGACGCGTGGGGAACGATCTCGGCCCTCGGCGCGGTGACCGAGCGGATCCGACTGGGTTCGATGGTCTCACCGGTCACGTTCCGGCATCCCGCGATGCTCGCGAAGGCGGTCGTGACCGCCGACCACGCCTCGGGCGGTCGCGTCGAGCTCGGCATGGGCGCCGGCTGGTTCGAACGTGAGCACACTGCCTTCGGCTTCCCGTTCCCGCCGCTCCGCGAGCGGATGGACATCCTCGAGGAGCAGATCGAGATCGTGCACCGTCTGTGGGGCGGGGACGGGGCCGAGGTCACCTTCGAGGGAGCGCACTACCGGCTCGACGCCTGCCCCGCGCTGCCGAGGGGCGTCCAGGACCCGCACCCGCGGCTGATCGTCGGCGGTGGTGCCGGGCCGCGCTCGGCGGCGATCGCCGCTCGGTGGGCGGATGAGTACGACGTCGTCTACGTCGACCCAACCGGTGCGAAAGAGCGGATCGAGCGCGTCTCGGCGGCGTGCGAGGCGATCGGCCGAGACCCGGCCACCGTTCGTCGGTCGCTCTTGTCGAAGACGATCGTCGGCGCCGACGAGCAGGAGGTGCGTCGGCGGGCCGCTGCGCTCATGGCATGGGAGAACGAGGAGGGTGACGTGGACGCCTTCCTGGCCGACCTGCGCGAGAAGCACGTCGCCGGGACGGTCGAGCAGGTCCTCGAACGCCTGGCCGAGTACGCGGCCGCCGGGATCCAGCGCGTCCTCGTGCATCAGCTCGTGCACACGGACCTCGAGTCCGTCGAGCTGATCGGCCGCGAGATCGTTCCGGAAGCCGCCCGTCTCTGAGCACGCAGCCCACGCAAGGAGGTACGCGATGTACGACCCGCTCGACCCGAAGGACGTCCTGGCGGCCGAGCTCGCGCACCGGCTGACATCGGGGTTCGATGTCGGCGAGCTCGAGCAACCCGTGCGTGACGCGGTCGCGAACGGATCGCGAGCCGAGTGGGAGCGGCTCTTCGCGGAGCTCGAGCGAACACAGCTCCGCGAGGGTTGGCCCTACGTCGAGCCCTCGGACCTGCCCGGCATCCGGGCGGCGCTCCCTCGCGGGGCGGCGCTCCCGGCCTGGGAGGGCACCGACGACGAGCTGCGGGACCGCCTCGCGGGGGCGTGGCTCGGTCGGTGCGCGGGCTGCAACCTCGGCAAGCCGGTCGAGGGGTGGAGCCGCGCCCGCATCGGGCGGTACCTCGAGGCGGCCGGCGCGTTCCCGATCGACGACTACCTCCCCCGGCTCGACCCGTTCCCCGAGGGGCTCGAGCTCAACCCATGCTGGGACGAGACCACACGGGGCAACATCCATGCGATGGCTCGAGACGACGACCTGGACTACACGATCCTCGGGCTGCACGTGCTCGAGGAGCACGGATCCGCGTTCGACGCGGCGCAGGTCGGCGAGGAGTGGATGCACCACCTACCGCTCGGCCTGACCTACACGGCGGAGCGCGCCGCGTACCGGAACCTCGTCGACGGGCTGCGACCGCCCGAGACGGCGACGTTCGAGAACCCGTACCGGGAGTGGATCGGCGCCCAGATCCGCGGCGACATGTGGGGGTACGTGACCCCGGGCGACCCGGCCGAGGCATCGAGGCTCGCGTTCCAGGACGCCTCGCTCTCGCACACGCAGAACGGGATCTACGGGGAGATGTGGGTCTCGGCGCTGATCGCCTGTTGCTTCGTCGTGCCCGACCTCCGCTCCGCGATCGAGGCCTCGCTCGCGTACGTCCCCGAGCGCTCACGCCTCGCGGAGGCACTTCGGCACGTGCTCGCCCTGCACGAGCAGGGCCGCACCTGGGACGAGGCGCGGGACGAGATCGAGGCGAGCTACGGCCACTACAACGGGGTGCACACGATCAACAACGCGGCCGTCGTGGCCGCGGCCCTGCTGTGGGGAGCGGGCGACTTCACCAGGACGATCGGTCTCGCGGTCGAGGGCGGTTGGGACACGGACTGCAACGGTGCGACGGCCGGATCGATCTTCGGCGCGACCTTCGGCGCCGGAGCCATCCCGTCGCACTGGGTCGATCCGCTCGAGGATCGGATCCGCAGCGCGATCGTCGGGTTCGACGACTCGCGCATCTCCGATCTCGTCGAGCGCACGCTCGAGCAGATCCGTCGGCGCCGAGCCGCTCGATAGGGACGATCCGTACCGAGGAGGCCGTTCCCCAAGCGACTCCTAGCCTTGTGGCTTCCGGGCGGTGAAGACGACGACCTCGGTATCGCCGGTCGGTTCCTCGTCCGTGTAGTCCCCGCGGAGCTCGATGTCCGTGAAGCCCGCTCGGTCGAGCATGAGCCGCAGTTCGTTCGTGAAGTAGAGCGTCGACGTCGACACGTGCTCGTCGTGCTCGATGAGACGGCCGTCGCGCCAGATGGACCCTCGCCCCTCCAACGTCACGCGCTGGGAGAGCGGGTCGACCTCGACGATCCGCCCGCGGACCTCGTACTCGACCCCGTCCGAACCGGTCCGCCGCCCTCCCGACGACCCACGCCACGGCTCCGGCAGTTCCCTTCGCTTCTCCTTCGTCCAGTACTGCCACCGGTGTTCATCGTTGTAGGGCACATCGTTGTCGAGGACGAGCGTTCCGCCCGGCTCGAGGTGCTGGTAGATGCGTCGGAGCGCCTCCTCGTCATCGCCTCGGTCCCCGCCGATCCCAAAGGCTCCGCACACGTAGACCGTTCGGTATCTCCGGGGCATGTCGAGCTCGTTCATCGGCTGCACGCGCAGGGTGGGCGAGAAGCGCTCGCGCTCCACCTGCTCGCGACAGAGGGCGATCATGTCCGACGAGGCGTCGCATCCGTCCACGTCGAGGCCGGCTCGAAGGTAGGGGATGAGCAACCTGCCGGTACCGCATGCCACGTCGAGTGCGGGCTGCCCGGCTTCGACGTACGTCTGGATGTACGCGATCTCAGGGCCCTCGGTGTTGAACTCCGCGAACCACTTGGCGACGACCCCGTAGTGCCAGGGCCGCGGCTCGGTCACGTCGACGTGGTCGACCGCGCTCCTTCCTGCAGCTTCGACCCCTTCGAGCGGCGAGGAAGATGCGGCGGCCTCCGACCGACCGGTCATGACGTCCCTCCCATCGAGCCCTACCTGGCGTCTGGCTCTCGAGCTCATCGTGAGGTGAAGGGGGGGTCTTGCCGCAAGAGGGGGGTCACATGAGAGGATGGAGGTGCAGAGATCTAGCTCGCCGACGCGACGCCCACGTGCACGACCGGGTTCTCCAGCACGCCCAGCCCCTCGACCTCGACGCGCACGACGTCGTCGGGCTGAAGCGTGAAGCTCGGGTCCGGCACGATGCCGGTGCCGGTGAACAGGAAGACCCCATCGGGGAACGTCAGCGCCCGGCCGAGGTGTGCGGCGAGCTCCTCGAACGAGCGCTTCATCGCCGACGTCGACGTCCGACCCTCGAACACCGGTCGTCCTCCGCGCTCGACGACGAGCCGGATCTCGAACGGCGGCGTGACACCGGTCGCGGGCACGAGGCCCGGGCCGATCGCGCAGGACCGCTCGTAGATCTTCGCCTGTGCGATGTAGAGAGGGTTCTCGCCCTCGAGGCTTCGGGACGAGACGTCGTTCCCGATCGTGTAGGCAACCACCCGCAGTTCGGCGTCGAGCACGAGCACGAGCTCGGGCTCCGGCACGTCCCACGAGGAGTCGGTGCGGATGCCGATCGGCTCGCCGGGTCCGACGACGCGCCGGCCGGGGGACTTGAAGAAGAGCTCGGGACGCTCGGCGTCGTACACGAGGTCGTACAGGCTCCGGTCCTTCGCCTCCTCGCCGCGCGCCTCGCGCGAGCGCAGGTAGGTCACGCCGGCTGCCCAGACCTCCTGCCGCTCGATCGGTGCGACGATGCCGGCGCTCGGCGGGACCGGATCGCCGGAGGAAGCGGCGGCCGCGGCGAGGTCCGCGCCTTCGCCGAGGAGCCGCTCGAGCGATACCTCCGGGCTGAGCAGCCGCTCGGGATCTCCGTCGCCCGAGGCCCATCGCAGCGAGCCGTCCTCGAGCTGCACCCGGAAGAGCGCCCGGCTCACCCTGCGTCACCCGAGAGCGTCCCGTCGTACAGGCGCTTGTCGCGGACCGTGGCCGGGTTCTCGGGGGCCTCGCCGCTCAGGACGCGCACGGCGTCGCGGCACGCCTCGGCGAAGCACCGCTCGTGGGCGAACTGCACGTTCCCGGCGATGTGCGGCGTCGGGAGCACGTTCGGATCGCGACGGAACCAGGCGTCGGCGGGCGGCGGCTCCGGGTCGTAGACGTCGACGGCGGCTCGGAGCTCCCCGGCCCGGACCCGTCGCCAGAGGGCCTCCTGCTCGACGACGGCCATCCGGCTGAGCAGGACGAACAGCGAACCGGGCGCGAGCGCATCGATCACGCTCGCGTCGATGACCCCGAGGGTCGCCGGCGTCGGGGGGATCGAGACGACGAGGATGTCGCTCGACCGTGCGAGCTCGACGAGCGAGCCCGTGCGGATCACCGCGTCGGCCTCGGCGACGTCCTCGCCGACGAACGGGTCGTAGATCCGGACCTCGCACCCATACGGCGCGATGAACCGCCGATAGTGTCGGTTGATCGTGCCGTACCCGGCCAGCCCGACGCGACAGTCGGCCAGGTCACGGAACACGTACTTCCCCTGGCCCTTGGGAGGCATCCAGTTCCCGCTGCGCACCACGTCGATCGCTGCGGGGATGTCCCGCAGCAACGCGAGCGTGATCCCCACCCCGAACTCGGCGACCGTCCGGGTCATCGTCCGCGAGGTGTCGACGAGCGTGATGGCGCGGCGGTCTGCCTCATCGAGGTCGATCCACCACAGCCGGAAGTCGAACGTCCCCGCGATCACCCGAAGCTCGGCGGCGCGCCCGAGGCGAGCCTCGTCGAAGGTCGCGAGCTCCGGATCCCCGAGCCCGAGCCACGGCGCGACCACGATCGCGTGCGCCTCGGGGAGCTGCGCGTCGAGTGACGCGGCGCGAGCCTCCGGTGAGGCCTCCGGGTCCCAGTCGAGGTGACGGACCTCGCCGTGCTCCCCGAGGATCTCCTCGGCGATATCCCGGTACCGCTTGCCACCGTGGAGGTAGCGCCGCGAGCCGTGGACGGTCTGCCACTCGTCGTGCGGAGGGGTGATGACGAGGATCGGCCGGCCCGTCATCGGGGCACGTCCTCCTCGAGCGCCGGAACGACATGGCCTTTCGCGTCCTCCTCGGTCCGGTGCAGGTGTCCGATGCGGCCGCCGGGGGGCGTCGCGGCCTCGAACCAGAAGGCCTCGAGCGTCTCGGCGACGGCGACGACGTCGTGCTCCGTGCCCGTCGGGGTGCAGACGATGTCGCCGGGCCCCACCGGGTAGGTCCGGGAGCCGACGAGCACCCTCGCGCGGCCCGCGAACACGAGCCAGTACTCGTCGCAGTCGTGGTAGTGGAGGTCGAACCGTCCGTTCGGCTCGACGCGGAAGAC
>JBLNAW010000118.1:0-4410 GCA_050259555.1 Solirubrobacterales bacterium | reverse complement strand
CGGCGATGCGCTCGGCGGCGGCGGTCGAGGCGCCGGCCGCGTCCACCCAGCCGTCGAACGCGGCGACGATCGCCGGTGCCACGAGGGTCTCGACGGGCTCGGTGATGCGGGCCAGGACCATCCGGAAAGGATAGTGCCGCCGCTGCGAACGACGGCTCGGGCGCGCCGCGACCCGCCGGGGTAGGGTCCTCGCGTGCGGATCCTCACGATCGGTGGAACGCGATTCGTCGGCCGGCATGTGGTCGAGCAGGCCGTCGCCGCCGGTCACGAGGTCACCGTGTTCCATCGGGGCGACGCGGAGCCCGAGGACCTGCCCCCCGTCCAGCATGTCCACGGCGATCGGGACGGGGGTCTCGGTGCGCTCGAGGGCAAGACGTGGGACGCGGTGGTCGACGTGTGCGGATACGCGCCGAGGGTGGTGCGGGTCTCCGCAGACGCCCTCCTGGGCTCGGTCGGTCGCTACTGCTTCATCTCGAGCGAGTCCGTGTACGCGGAGCCCCTCCCGCCGCGGGTCACCGAGGACGCCCCGCTCGCCACCCTCGCCGCCGCCGACGACGGTGAGTGGTCCTGGTACGGGCCGCTGAAGGTCCTCTGCGAGCGCGTCGTCGAGACCGTGTTCGCCGAGCGCGCGCTCGTCGTGCGGCCCGGCTACGTCGTCGGACCGCGCGACACCACCGATCGCTTCACCTCCTGGGTCCGCCGGTCCTCCCTCGGCGGGACGATGCTCGCGCCGGGGACCGGCGAGGACACCTTCCAGTTCGTGGACGGGCGCGATCTCGGCGCGTTCGTGGTCCGGCTCCTCGAGGACGACGCGTCCGGTGCGTACAACGCCGACGGCGAGGCCCTCACGCTCGCCGGGTTCCTCGACACGTGCGTCCGGGTGACCGCCGCCGGAACACAGATCCGGTGGGTGTCGGAGGAGCGGGTCCGCCAGACCCACCTCGAGGAGCTGTTCCCGATGTGGGATCCAGGCTCCGCCGTGATGGATGCATCCAGGGGCCGAGCGGCCGGCCTCGCGAACCGACCGGCCGAGGAGACGATCGCCGACACGCTTGCGTGGGATCGCGCCCGCGGGCTGCCGGCCCTCGAGGCCGGTCCAACGCCCGTGCGCGAGGCGCAACTGCTCGCCGAGCTCGGCTGAGTCCCGGGTCGGGTCCCCGGAGCGCCGGGGTCCTTGGACCCACGTCCACCGGGAGATGAGGTGGCACGCTGATACCCGGTTGCACGGAGCGTGCGATCCGGAGGTGGACGACATGCGGTCGGCATTCGATCGTGCCGAGGCCGTCACGCGACGGCTCTTCGAAGACGTCATGAACCACGGTCGCCTGGATCTCATCGACGAGTTGATCGCCGAGGATGCCGTCGACCACGAGACCCTTCCGATCTCGACGGGCGAGCTGCGGAGCGACCTCCGCGCGTGGCTCACGCAGCTGCGGAGCGCGTTCCCCGACTACCACGTCGAGCTCGAGGACGTGATCGTCGACGGCAACAAGGTCGTCGCTCGCGAACGCATCACGGGAACGAACCTCGGCCCCCTGCTCGGCCTCCCTCCCACGGGACGCCCGATCTGCATCGACGGGGTCGACATCGTGGTCGTCGCCGAGGGGCGCATCGTCGAGCACTGGGGCATCACGGACGGCCAGACGATGGTCCGTCAGCTCGGCTACGCCTGACCGGGCGCCGGGTGCGGCATCACGCGTGCCGGTGCGGGCGTCACGGTCGGCGGGGTCGCCGCCGGCGTGCGGATCGGGCCGGAGCCGAGCGGGACCGGTCCCCATCGCCACGAACGGGTGCCGCAGTGTTCGCACTCCATCACCCGCAGCGCGTGACCCGCGTGCGCGTCGCGGCCGTCCGTGACGACCTCGACCACATGCCAGCGATGCCATCGGCCGAACGTCTCGCACGGGGCGCCCATCGCCACCCGCTCCTTCCGGATCTGGGGCTCGTCTCCATCGTGCATCCTCCGAGTGCCGGGTGCTCGGTCGGACGGCCCCCCGAGCGAGGGACCGGCCCCCGCTCGCGGTCGAGGGTGCGAGCCTAGCGTCCTCCGTCGAGGTAGGTGAGCACCGCGAGTACGCGGCGGTGATCCTGCTCGGCCGGCTGGAGGCCGAGCTTCGTGAAGATGCTCGAGACGTGCTTCTCCACCGCCCCCTCCGTGATCACGAGCTGCGAGGCGATGCCCGCGTTCGACAGGCCCTCGGCCATGAGCGCGAGGACCTCGCGCTCGCGCGGCGTGAGCTCGTCGTGCGGATGACGCTTCGCCCTCGCGAGCAGCTGCGCGACGACCTCTGGGTCGAGCGCCGTTCCCCCACCCGCCACGCGTCCGAGGGCGTCGAGGAACTCGCGCACGTCCGCGACACGGTCCTTCAGGAGATAGCCGACGCCGCGTGTGTCGCCGGAGAGCAGCTCGGTCGCGTAGCGCTCCTCGACGTACTGGGACAGGACGAGCACCGGGGTGCCGGGCCACCGGTTGCGGATCTCGATCGCGGCGCGCAAACCCTCATCCGTGAAGCTCGGTGGCATGCGCACGTCGACGATACAGACGTCCGGTCGCTCGCGGCGCACGGTCTCGACGAGCGCGAGGGCGTCGCCGACGGCGGCCGTGACCTCGTGGCCTTCGTCCGTGAGGAGCCGTGCGAGCCCCTCGCGGAGGAGGACCGCGTCCTCGGCGATCACGACACGCATGGGATCTCCACCATGAGCACGGTGGGACCGCCCTCGGGCGACAGGAGGTGGAGCTCGCCGTCGAGGGCCTGCACCCGGTCACGAAGGCCGGCGAGGCCCGAGCCCTCGACGAGCGTGGCGCCGCCGACGCCGTCGTCTTGAACCTGGACGGTGAGGTGGTCGTCGCCGCGGCGGACCGTCACGGCCGCCGCCGTGGCACGCGCGTGCTTCGCGACGTTCGCCAGCGCCTCGCTCACGACGAAGTAGGCGGCCGCCTCGACCGAGGCAGGGGGACGCGGAGCCACGTCGACCGCGATCGTCACCGGGACGGTCGAGCGGGCGGCGAGCGCGGACAGCGCGGCGTCGAGCCCTCGGTCGGTGAGCACGGCGGGGTGGATCCCTCGCGCCAGGTCGCGGACCTCGGTGATCGCGCGCTTGGCCTCCTCGTGCGCGTCGGTGACGAGCTCCTTCGCTCGATCGGGGTCGGAGTCCATCTTGTCCTTGGCGCGCCCGAGA
Organism: Solirubrobacterales bacterium; assembly: GCA_050259555.1. GTDB lineage: Bacteria > Actinomycetota > UBA4738 > UBA4738 > HRBIN12 > HRBIN12. Next base: position 1,230 of record JBLNAW010000118.1, on the reverse strand, counting down.
TCCATCGCGAGCGCGACGAGCCGTTGCTGGACGCCGTCGTGGAGGTCGCGCTCGATGCGGCGACGGTCCTCGGCGGCGAGGTCGACGGCGGCGGTCCGGGTCTCGGTCAGCGTCTGCACGCGGCGCTCGAGGGTGGTTCCGAGCATCCCGCGCACCACGGCCCGGTTGCCGGCGGCGAGAGCCCGGACGATCCACGGAGTGACGAACAAGAGCACGAGACCACCGAGCGTGACGAGGGCGATCTCGAGCGGACCTGCGTGGAGCAACCACACGCGGTCGAACCCCTCGATCTGCACACGCTGGTCGGGCGTCGCCCATGCCCAGACCGGTGCGGTCAACATGCCGAGCGTCGTCGCCCACATCGTCACGGCGAGCGTGAAGGTGATGATGCCGAGGGGAAGCATGAGGAGGTGATAGCCGACCTCGACCCAGGTGGCCGGGTCGGTGAAACGCGCGAGGTGGACACGCCACCACTTGTCCCGAGGCGGGTCGGGGCGGTATGCGGGCCGGACGTCCGCGTCGAGGAACAGCTTCGCGCGCCCGCGCTCGAGCGAGGCCATCCAGCGCGACACGTACATCGTCGCGACGATGATCGGGATGCCGAGCAACGTGATGAGCATGCCGAGGCCCGTCGCGAACCCCGTCACCAGGATGGTGAACGTCGCGATGCCGACGGGGAGGTTGAAGAGCAGGTGGAACGTCTCTCGCCAGGTCCGCGGCTCGAACGGCGCGCGGAGGACGCGGGCCATCAGGCCGGTGGCTCGGATCTCGGCGGGAGGGGGTGGGAGGATCATCTGGGTATCCATGCCTGCAGGCTAGGGAGCGAGGCTCATCGTCCCCATCCTGTCACCCGGCATCTTCGGCGTCGGGTTAACCCCACTCCTGGGACCTGCCTACCATGCGGGGAACGAGCCGAGGAGGTCAAGGATGCCGAGCCCCGAGGACGTGATGCGCGACCTGTACTGGTGGGGTCCGGCGACGCTCTTCCGCTGTCCGCACGACCCGGATCCTGCGAGCTGCGACCTCGGGCTCGTCGGCGTCCCGCACTCGAGCGGCAACGGAACGACGTGGCACGATCAGCACCTCGGGCCGCGAGCGATCCGCGATCTCTCGATGGGCTACCGGCGTCGGCACACGCGGTGGAACCTCGACCCGTGGGAGGCGCTGCGGATCCACGATCTCGGCGACGTGTTCATGCCGAGCTTCCTGGCGAACGACGTGACGATCCGC
>JBLNAW010000117.1:0-9656 GCA_050259555.1 Solirubrobacterales bacterium | reverse complement strand
CGGTGGCGGGCTCCGCGTACATCGACAGGCCCTCGTTCACCCACGAGACCTCGTCCCAGTCCTTGTAGCTCTCGAGCAGGTGCTGGTACTCGTGCGCGAACACGCCCTCGTACAGGTGCGGGCGGGCGGGGGCGTGGGTGCACGGGTCGGTGCTCGGGTCGTTCGGTGGGTTCTCGCCGGTGCGGTGCAGCCAGTCCCACCCGTCGATGTTCATCGTGAGACGGTTGAAGTAGAAGTCGAACAGGCTCCAGTAGAAGCCCGCGATGTACGAGTACGTGTTCGCGTTGTTCGTGTCGTAGAAGTTGGCGTCGCGGAAGTTGTCCACGAGCACGACGATCTTGTCGCCGGCCCCGGCGTAGTAGTCGGCCGGCAGTCCGAGGATCTCCGCGAGCGGCGCGTTCGCCCCGTCGAGCGGGGGCGGCACGCTGAACAGCGCGGACTCGATCGGGTACATGTTGTTGTCGAACTCGTCGATCAGGTACTGCACCTGCTCGTCCGTGACGACCGTGCGAACGCCGTCGGCGTTGCGGCAGTCGTTGGTCGGGAACTCGAGGCCGGTCGAGACGTCGTCCGCGTCGCTCGCGACCCAGACCTCCGCCTGACTCCCGACGCCGCGGAGCGTGTACTGCTTGACGTAGATGGTGCCGTTGAAGTCGTCCAACCCGAGCCAGAAGCGCGTGTCGCCGATCTTCGCGGGCTGCATCGACCTGCCGTTCAGACGAGCGACCTCTTGGGCCAGGCCGGCCGCCTGCGTAACGAGCGCGGGGTCCTTCACCCCACCGAACTGCCGGGTGTCGTCGATCGGGAGCCGTTTGGGTCCCGGGGCCGCGCTGCCTGCGGTCGGTACGAGAACCAAGACCGCCAAGAGCAGCGCCGTCATCGCGATCGCGATGCGTCGCATCCCGTGCTCACCCCCCTCTTCCAACGGGCACGTAACCGTTGGCTGAGTCTAGGCACGTCGCAGGATGCGCCGCAAAGCACCTCGTGTCGGCACACCCGATAGCATGCCGTGGGTCCCGGGCGCGGGCCCGGACCCGCGATTGCCATGGGCCTGGACGTCGTGTTCCTCGACATCGGCGGCGTGATCTACGACGACCGCATCTACCGTCGGGCGGTGCTGCGCGGGCTCCGCGACCTCGGCGCGGACGTCACCGATGAGAGCTACGAGGCGGCCTACGAGGAGCTGCGCCGGGCGCAGAGCGCATCGTTCCGCGACGCGCTCGCCGACCGGTTCCTGCCCGCCGGGATCGGCCGCGGTGAGGTCACGAAGGCGATCGCGTCCCACTGGGCCAACCCTCCCGACGCGCTGCACGAGGACGTCCGTCCGTGCCTGGACGAGCTGACCGAGGCCGGGTACCGGCTGGGCGTCATCGCGAACCAGCCGAGCGAGGTCCTGCGCGCGATGATGCGGGACCGGCTCGGCGGCTACTTCGAGTTCCTCGGCGTCTCGGACGAGCTCGGTCTCGAGAAGCCCGATGCACGGATCTTCGCCCACGCGCTGCGGGAGATCGGCGCCAAGCCCTCGGCGTGTGCGATGGTGGGGGACCGGCTCGACTACGACGTTCGGCCGGCCAAGGCGGCGGGCATGCGAGCGGTGTGGCTCCTGCGAGGCGAGGCTCCGCAGGAGCCGACCGCCGAGCAGCTCGCCGAGCCCGACGCCGCGATCCGGACCCTCGCCGAGCTCCCGGCCGTGCTCGAGGTCCTCGGATGAGCCGGCCACGGGAGGTGCTCGTCGTCGGTGCCGGCTTCGCCGGACTGTACGCCGCGATGGAGCTCCAGCGTCCGGTGGCTCGAGCGGTGCGGGTCACGGTGGTCAACCCCGAGAACTTCATGCAGTACCAACCGTTCCTGCCCGAGGTCGCATCCGGGACGATCGATCCGCGCGCCGTGGTGGTCCCGCTCCGTCGGGTGCTCCGGCGCTGTCGGATCGTGATCGGCGAGGTCGAGCGCATCGACCACGACGACCGGGTCGCGCACGTCCGCCTGGCCGACGGGCGCGCGATCGATCTCGCGTACGACGAGGTCGTGCTCGCGGCGGGCTCTCGCTCGCGCGTGGTGCCGGTCCCCGGTCTGGCCGAGCACGGCGTCGGCTTCAAGACGGTGCAAGAGGCGATCTACCTGCGCAACCGGGTGCTGAGTCGCCTGGACGTGGCGGCCGAGACCCAGGACCCGACGCGTCGGCGCGCGGCCCTCACGTTCGTGTTCGTGGGTGCCGGGTACGCGGGCGTCGAGGCCCTCGGCGAGCTGGAGGACCTCGCTCGAGACGCGCTCGCGAGCTACCCGACCCTGCGGGCGAGCGACATGCGGTGGGTCCTCGTCGAAGTCGCCGGCAAGATCCTGCCCGAGCTCGGCGAGGACCTCGCCGGCTACGCGCAGGAGCGGCTCGAGGAGCGGGGGATCGAGGTGCGGTTGGACACGCGCTTGGAGTCGGCCGAGGGCGGGACGATCCGGCTCTCCGACGGGCAGGTGTTCCCCGCCGACACGTTGGTGTGGACGGCGGGCGTGACGCCCTCGCCGCTCGCCAGCGACTCGGGGTTCCCCGTGGACGAGGGAGGACGCGTGCGCGTCGACGAGCACCTGCGCGTGGTCGGCGTTCCGGGCGCGTGGGCCGCCGGCGACGGGGCCGCGGTGCCGGACCGCACGACCGGTGGGTGGTGCCCGCCGACGGCGCAGCACGGGATGCGCCAGGGCCGCCGTCTCGGCCGGAACCTCCTGGCCACGCTCCGAGGCGGGCAGACCGAACCCTTCGTCTACCGGAACATCGGCGGGGTGTGCTCGCTCGGGCGGTACAAGGGGGTCGCGCTGGTGTGGGGCGTGCGCTTCCGTGGGTTCCCGGGGTGGTTCCTGCACCGCTCGTACCACCTGCTCGCGATGCCGACGATCGCGCGCCGGGTGAAGATCGCTCTCGATTGGACGGTGGCGCTGCTGTTCCCGAGGGACATCGCCCAGCTCGGCTCGCTGGAGCACCCGCGCGCACCGTTCGAGCGCGCCGCTGGGGAGTGAGCGCTACGAGCCCTTGCGGCGCTGCTTGCTGAGCTCGGTCGCGGCCTTCAGCGCCTTGTGGCTGCGCGCGATGTCCGGCATCTCGTGACCGCCCGAGAGCTCCTCCGAGGCCCACCGCGTGAGGTCGCGGATCGAGATGATGCCGACGACCTTGCCGCGGGTGTCGGTCACGGGGAGGTGGCGGATCCCGCGGAGCATCATGTGCTCGGCGGCCTCCGCGATGTCGGTCTTGGGCGAGACCGTCTCGAGGTCGCGACGCGTCATGCCGTGGGCGACCTTCACCTCGTGCGGGTCTCCGCCGGCCGCGATCAGATTGACGATGTCCCGCTCGGTCACGATGCCCTGGAGCTTCGTGCCGTCGAGCACCACGACCGAGGAGATGCCGTGCAGCCGCATGACCTTCGCCACGTCCGCGAACGTGTCCTCGGATCTCGCCGTCTTCACGTCCGCGCGCATGATGTCGCCGACCTGCATCCTGGGTTCTCCTCCACGTCGGGGACGTCGGAGCGGGAAGCCTAGCGCACGCCGGCGGGAACCCGCCAGCGGCTCATTGGTCGGAGCGGCCCGTGAACTGGAAGCCCTCGACATGCAGGGCCGGGACGCGGCTGGCCGAGAAGAAGAACTCGCTCGCGAGCTCGGTCTCGCGACCGATCGCGATGGTGTTCGTGAGCGCCTCGAGGATCGACTGCGTGAAGCGGAAGTTCCGCACCGGTCGCGCGACCTCCCCGTCCTCGATCAGGAACGTGCCGTCGCGCGTCATGCCGGTGATCACGGACTCGACCGGGTGCACGATGTTCGAGTAGTGGAAGCGGGTGACGAGCACGCCGCGCTCGGTCGCCGCCACCATCTCCTCGACGCTCGAGTCACCGGGCGCCATGAACAGGTTGAGGGGGAACGGGCCGTCGGGGTTCGGCGGCGGCAGCGCGTGCCCCGTCGTGTGCGTGCCCACCTGCTTCGCCGTCCGCAGGTCGTACACGGCGTCGCGGAAGACCCCGTGCTCGATGAGGTCGACGCGCTGCCGGGGCACGCCCTCGAAGTCGAACGGGATGCCGAGCGTCCCCGGCGCCGTCGCGTCGTCGTAGATCGACACGGACGGGGCGGCCACCTGCCGGCCCTCCTTGCCCGAGAAGCACGACCGGCCCTCGGCGAGGGATCGTCCGCCGAACCCCATCCAGCCGAGGAGGCCGACGAGCGTCGAGACCGCGGCGGGCTCCAGGACCACCGTGTAGCGGCCCGGATCGAGGGCGACCGGGCCGCGCGAGGCGAGCGCCTTCGAGGCGGCGCGCCGCCCGATCGCCTCGGGGTCGAGCTCGGCGGCGCGAGACACGAACGTCTCCGCGAACCCACTCCCTTCCTCGTCACCCGTGATCACCACGGTCATCGAGGCCTGCGACGATGGGGCCCAGCAGAACTGCCCGTCGGTGTTCGCGACCGCCACCTCGGAGGCGAGCGTCTCGTAGGCACCGGCGGCGCTGAACGCGGGAGGGCTCTGGGCGACGAGGGTGCCGACGGCCTCGGCCCGCTCCTCGGGCGTGGTCATCGCCGTGGCCTCGTCGTAGCCGTTGCGCTCCGGCACGGGCTCGGGGGGCGCGAGACCCGGGAACAGCGGATCGGGCGAGACGACCGAGGCCAGCTCGAGCGCGCTCGCCGCTGCGGCGCGCGCGCCCTCGGGGGTGAAGTCGTTCGAGGCCGTGACGCCGATCCGGCCCTCTCGGACGACGCGGACCCGGATCCCGGTGTCCTCACGCCAGGTGCTCTGGTGGATCGCGGAGGAGGCGAACCGCGTGAGGCCGCCCCACTCGTGCATGAACAGGACCTCGACCCCGTCCGCACCGGGCAGCTCGAGCGCGGCCTGTGAGACCCGGCGGACCTCGTCCGGTCCGATGACGCCGGGCATCAGCCGCGCACCCCGACCTGGACGTCGCGGAACCGTGCCGGCGCGACGCCGTGACCGACGCGCGCGATCTGCCCCGGCTGGCCCTTGCCGCAGTTCGGCGTGCCCCAGAGCGTCCAGTCCTCGCGGCCGCCGACCGCGTCGCACGAACCCCAGAAGCGGGTCGTGATGCCCGTGTAGTTCGGGTTGCGGTAGAGCTCGGTGAGCCGGCCGTCCTTGATGCGCCACGCGATCTCGCAGCCGAACTGGAAGTTGATGCGCTTGTCGTCGATCGACCATGAGGTGTTCGTCGACATGAAGATGCCGTCTTTCGTATCCGCGATGATCTCGGCCAGCGTGCCCTCGCGCGGCTCGAGGTTGATGTTCGTCATGCGGATGAGGGGCAGGTTCTGCCAGCCGTCGGCGCGCATCGCGCCGCTCGAGGGCAGACCGAGCACGCTCGCCGTCTCGCGCGACGAGATGAAGTCCTGGAAGACGCCGTCCACGATCAGCGGAACGCGCTGCGCCGGAACGCCTTCGTCGTCCCAGCCGAACGAGCCGAGCCCGCCGTCGATCGTCGCGTCCGCGGTGATCGAGACGAGCGGGCTCCCGTACCGCAGCGAGCCGCGATCCTCGGGACGCACGAACGACGAGCCGGCGTACGCCTCCTCCATGCCGAGCACGCGGTCGAGCTCGAGCGGGTGGCCGATCGACTCGTGCACCTGGAGCTCGACCTGGCCCGAGTCCAGGACGAGCGTCGTGACCTCGCTCGGGCACTCCTTGGCCGAGAGGAGCTCGACGGCCTCGGTCCCGATGCGCTCGGCCTCGTCCACCAGGCCCAGGCGGTCGATGTGCTCCCAGCCGGCCGCCGCGATGTGCCCTCGGAACGAGTTCGGGTGCGAGCGGCGCTGCAGCTCGCCCTCGCCGAGGGCGCTCGCCTCGATGCCGCCACCCGACTGCACGGTGGTCTGCTCCACCGCGGTTCCCTCACTCGTCGCGAGCCAGGTCCGCCGCCGGTACAGGTCCGTGCCGGCCTCGGCGAACGCGAGCCCCTTCACGGTCTGCATGCGGCGGGTGGCCTCGACGAGCAGGGAGACCTTCTCCTCGAGCGGGACCTCGAAGGGGTCGCGCTGCATCGGCGAGTGCCACGAACCGGTGGCGGGCTCGACCTCGGTGAGACGGACGGGCTCCATCGGAAGGCGTGAGGCCGCCCGGGCGATATGCGCCGCGAGGTCGGCGGTGCGGGCGATCTCGGCCTCGTCCATCCGGGCCGTCGCCGCGAAGCCCCAGTAGCCGTCCACGAGCACGCGGATGCCGACGCCCTCGGAGCTCGCGCGGTCGATCCCCTCCATCTCCTGATTGCGGACGGTGATCGACTCCGAGTCCTCGCGCACGACCCGTGCATCGGCGTAATCGGCTCCCGCCCTGCGGGCGGCCTCGACCGCCCGACCCGCAAGCTCCAGCACCGTTCACGCGCCCCTTGCTGCGAGGAAGGTCCGACCGAGCGGCCGAACCGGCGCAAGGGTACCCGAGCCCGGGGGACACCGGCACCCGGCCCATCGGGTGTCGCCCGAACGGGGGACGCCAGGCACCCGAACTGGGGCTTGAGGGCGAGAGGAAAGAGGGGTACGATGCTTGTGAAAAGATTCACAAAGTATCGGAACACCGCGAAAGTGGCGTCTGTCGGCGGAACGGCTGAGACGGGCTGCTCGCCGGAGTTGGAGGTGGTAGCCATGCCCGCGGCGGTGTTCACCAGAACACGGTTCGAGACCGACGAGTCGTTCACGACCGCTCAGGAGCTCGGACTCGACTTCACCCGCGAGCCCTTCGGACTGGAAGAGTTCCGGATGGGCATGGATCTGGAGTTGGTCCACGGCACCTGCGATCTCGTCACCGATGTCACGCACAACGACCCGGTCCTGACGGGCAAGCTGGTGCTCGCGCACCTGCGCAAGCGGGCCGACTTCTACACGAGGTTGGTCGAGTGCAGCGAGACCTGTCCGATCGGTGTCGGCGGCGGCATCGTCGGCGACTGGACGTTCGCGTTGGCGATGAACGGACAGGAGGTGGAGCGGTCCGTTCCGTTCACCGAGTTCGAGCAGGAGTGCGACAAGCTGTTCGAGTTCTCGCTCGATGAGGCCGAGATCACCGCGGCCACGATGGGGATCGACTTCTCGCTCGAGGACTTCGAGGGGGAGGACCTGCGTCGCGCGATGAACGTGGAGCTCGAGCACGGGTGCTGTCACCCGGAGACGAACATCACGCATTGCGACCCGATCCTCACCGCGAAGCTCGCGCTCGCGCATCTCCGGGAGCGCCCGGACTTCTACAAGCACCTCGAGGACGTCGAGGGGCACCTGCCCAGGTAGCCCCCCGACGACGCTGCGGCCGGGCGGGCTCCGTACCCGAGCGCCCGCCCTGCCGCGCGTTCCTCCGCGAGGTCCTCGCTGGCGCGCGGCCCTAGTCGCGAACGGCGTCCGTGTCGAGGTCGAGCGGCGAGAACCTGTACTCCTGTGCCGTCGAGTCGCAGGGGTTCCCCCGGCCGAAGACGACGCGCATCTCGCTCACGTCGGCGACGCACCAGAACGCGGTCGCCGAGTCCTTCGCGCCGCCCCATCGCTCGGGGTGACGGCACAGGCAGTCCGGCGCGCCCTCGTGGTCCGCGAGCATCGCCCGGAGGCCCTCGACGGTGATCGAGCCGGGCTCGGCCGCGGCGAGCAGCTCGGTCGCGCGCCGGTACCGCGCGCCCGAGTGCGGGACGTACGCCGGGTCGCCCTCGAACCGCAGCATCCGTTCGCACACGTAGTGGTTCGTGTGCACCAGCGTGCCGAGCTCGCCGGGACCCGTCAGCTCGGCGTCGGTCGCCGAGCCCTCGACGTTCACGGCCTCGCCCTCGCGCGAGACGACGATGTTGTTGTACGAGGAGGCGCGATCCTCGCGCACCGCTTCTCGGAGCGCGCCGGCCAACGTGCGCTGTCGCAGCATCGAGCGGAACTGGATCTCGCGTGGGATGCCGATCTTCTCGTCGAGGGGCGCGAGCTCGTTCCCGGTGAACGACAGGCCGGCCGAGTTCCATCCGGCGCTCATCCACAGGCCGTTGCCGATCGTCAGCACGACGGGGTCGCCCTCGATGCGCCACTCGACCGCCACGAGCTCGTCCTGGTAGGTCCTCGGCATGTCGTTGTTGTGCGCGACCAGCGCCGTGCCGCCCGCCGTCGAGGGAGGCACCGCCACGAGGTCGGAGCAACGGCCCTGGAGCCGGGCCTCGGCGTACGGCTCGTACCAGATCTCCTCGGTCATCGCGGCGAAGAGCGCCAGCGGGTCCGCCCCTGCCCCCTCGGCGATGCCCTCGAGCTCCTCGAGGTACCAGGGGTAGGCCGTTGCGGTGACCGCCCGGTACCGCTCGGCGAGCGCGAGCTGCTCCTCGCGCGTGCGACCGCACGGGATGTCCTCGTCGAACGCCTCGGCCTTGCGGATCGTTGCGGCACAGGCATGTCCGACCTGACGCCCGGCCTCCCGGTGGCTGCCGGCGACGCGGAGGAGCGGGATCTCGGGCGGTGGGCTCACGGCCGCATGGTAGACCCTAGGGCCCGCACCCGACGGCTTCCGACCCCCGTCCCGCGGGACGAGCGCCCTCCCCGCAGCCCGCCGATCCCTGGCTTCATTGGAGGAGACGACGATCCGGGGGTGTCACGCATGCAGGTTCGGACCGAGGCAGGGGAGGTGGAGATCGGGACCGAGGAGTGCTTCCGGCACCTCGTCGATGCGCTCTCCGATCCCGATCCGAAGGTGCGGCGGCTCGCCGTGTGCGGGCTCGCGGCATCGGGGGACGACCGTGCGGTCGAGCACATCGGACGCGCGCTGGAGGACGGGGAGGACGACATCCGCCAGCGGGCCGCGATGGCGCTCGGCAGGCTCGGCGATCGGCGGGCGGCGCCGCTCCTGATCGCGGCGGCGCAGCGAGACGACCCGCCGCTCCACCGCGCGGCGATCCTCGCCCTCGGCGAGCTCGGTCCGGTGGGGATCGACGTGCTCTCGGAGGAGATCGCGTGTCGCGATCCGGCCGACCGGGTCCGCGCCGCGATCGCTCTCGGCGAGACGCGGGACGTCGCCGCCGTCGGCCCGCTCACCGGCGCCCTCGAGGATCAGGACGGAGCCGTTCGCGCCCGCGCGCTCGAGGCGCTCGAGAAGATCCGCGAGTCTCGCGTCTTCTGACCGGGCCAGCAGGCGCCGCGGAACCTGGATAGGGTTGCCCTGGAGGCCGTATGCCCACGCCGCCCGTCCTCGAGTGCCGGGACCTGCGCAGATCCTTCGGCGACCTCATCGCCGTGAACGGCGTCGGCTTCACCGTGGCTCCGGGCGAGACCTACGGGCTCCTCGGGCCGAACGGCGCGGGCAAGACCACCACGATCTCGATGATCGCCGGGCTGCTCGAGCGCGACGACGGCGACGTGCTCATCGAGGGAGCCTCGCTCACGACGATCAGCGTGGGCACGAAGTCCGCCATCGGGTACGTACCGCAGGATCTGGCGATCTACCCCGACCTCTCCGGCCGCGAGAACCTCCGTTTCTTCGCGCGCCTGTACGGGATGAGCGGTGACGTGCTCGGGCGGCGCATCGACGAGGTGCTCGAGATCGTGGGGCTCGCCGATCGTGCCGGTGACCTGTCGAAGGAGTACTCGGGCGGGATGAAGCGGCGGCTCAACATCGGGATCGGGTTGCTCCACCGACCGAAGTTGCTGATCCTCGACGAGCCGACGGTCGGCGTGGACCCGCAGAG
>JBLNAW010000116.1:0-3046 GCA_050259555.1 Solirubrobacterales bacterium | reverse complement strand
AGCGCGGCGCCGGTGACGACCGTCCATCGCCAGACGCGGACGGACTTGCCGCCGGGCACGGGACGGCGCCTCGAGGGACGGGGGCGGGTGGGGGCGACGTCCACGTCACTCACTCCCCAGGACGTGGAATGCGCCGTACGCGAGCGTGAGTGTCCCGATCACCGTGAACGCCCAGAACAGCGCCTTCTGCTTGTCCGGGACGACGCCGGTGCCGACCAGCGCCACCCGCACGCCGTTCAACCCGTGGAACAAGATGCCGAACAGCAGCAGCACGTCGAGCAGGAGGAACACCGTGTTCGTCGCGAGCTCGATGAAGTCGTTCCACGCGGACTTGCCGATGAGCAGCATCGAGAGCACGCCGAGGTGCAGGTAGAGGTAGAAGACGAGGCCGAGCCCCGTGATGCGGTTCGCCGCGAACGCCCACGATCCGATCGCTCGCCCGCGAGGATCGAACCAGCCGCTCGGCGTCGGCCCGATGCCCTTGCGCAGCACGGGTCCGCGCTCGGCACGCTCCTCGAGACCGGGGATCTCGTTCGTCGTCTGGCTCATCGGGCCTCCTCCATCCGGTCCGGGATCACGAGCGCGCCGCCCACGAGCCGACCGCGCAGCGCCATGATCCGGGCGGCCGGGTTCACGTTCGACGGGCAGGCCTCGCTGCACTCGAAGGCCGCGTGGCACCGCCAGACGCCGTCGGGCTCATCGGCCCAGTCGAGCAGCGCGGCCAGGTCCGCCCCACGCGGCTCCTCGAGCATCCGATGCGCGGCGGCAAGCGCGGCGGGTCCGACGTAGCGATCGGTCGTCGCCAGGATCGGACACGCGGAGAGGCAGAGCCCGCACTCGATGCAGTCTTCGTACCGGACGTACGCGGCGATCCCGTCGGGGGTCGTCGAGCCTTCGTTGAATTCGCTCGTGCGGATGTACGGATGCTGCTCGGGGAAGCGCGCGTAGAACTCCTCCATGTCCACCACGAGGTCGGACAGGACCGGGATGTTCGCGATCGGCTCGACCGTGATGTCGAGACCGAGATCGTGGACCGCGGTCACGCACATCAGGACCTCTCGGCCGTTCACGCGCACGCCGCACGTGCCGCACGAGGCGTGGTAGCAGGAGTGTCGCAGCATGAGGGACGGGTCGCGATGGAGCTGGATCCACTTCATCGCATCGAGCAGCGTCGTGCGCGGCTCGACCGGCACGTCGAACGTGTCGAAGTGCGAGGTCTTGTCGCCCCGCTTGTAGCGGAAGACGTGGAACCGCCGGGGCTCGGTCGGCGCGGCGGCTCCGGCGGCGGACTGGTCGGTTGCGGTCTGCACGGCGCTCACCTCAGGCGGCGGAGTAGTAGGCGGTGTGGGGGAGCAGGACGGTGTCGCGGGTCCGGCACTCGGCCTCGATGCCGAGCTTGCCGCAGATCACGTTCGCGCAGAGCTCGGCCATGCCGCGAAGGGTCGTGCCCTTGCCGCCGGTGATCGTGACGAAGCCCTCGACGCCGTCCGAGTCCTTGTGGTCGAAGGTCTTGAACGTGCGGGAGAGCTCGCGGCCGGTGTCGGCGTCGCCCCTCGAGCCGATCAGCGGCCGAGCCGCGGACCACGCGGCGCGGAACTCGACGCGCTTCACGGCCGGGACGAGCTTCGCGCCCTCGTCGTACATCCGTTGCACGTGGTCCTCGGGCACGCCGAGGTCGTCGGGGTTCTCGACCGTCCACGAGCTCGTGCCGACCACCGACAGGCCGCGCTGCGGCACGATGATGTCGCCGTCCCCCGACTTGTGGAGCCGGTTGAGGACCATGTTGCACAGGCGCCCTCGCAGCGCGAGGAGCACGCCCGGCGACGGCCGGATCGGCACGTCGACGCCGGCCATCGCCGCGATGCGCTCGGACCACGGTCCGGTCGCGTTCACGACGATGTCGGCGTGGATCTGCCCGTCCTTGCCGGTGACGTGGTCGTGCACCACCGCGCCGGCGACGACGCGGTCGTGGACGATCAGGTCTTTGACCTCGATGTAGGGATGGATCGAGGCGCCGTTGTGCTTCGCCGTCGCGAAGAACCGCAGGGGCATCCGCATCGCGTCCATCGTCCCGTCGGGGATCCGGACCGCGGCCTTCACCTCGGGGTTCAGGTTCGGCTCGAGCGCGAGCGCCTCGGCGGGCGTGAGCTGCTGCGTGGGGATCCCGCTCTCGGCGCAGCCCTTGAGGAACGGCTCGAGGTACTCCATGTCCTCGTCCTCGATCGCCACGAACAGGCCGTCGTTCTCCTCGAAGGAGCCGGGGCAGATCCGCCGGAGGATCATGTTCTCCTCGATGCACTCGACGGCGGATTCCTTGTCGCCGACCGCGTATCGGGCGCCGCTGTGCAGCAACCCGTGGTGCCGGCCCGTCGTCCCCGAGGTCACCTCACCGCGGTCGACGAGCGTGACCTTCACGCCTCGGAGGGTGAGGTCGTGGGCGAGCGCTCCTCCCGTCCCACCGCCGCCGACGATCAGGACGTGCGCGGGCGCAGTGGTGGACACGACTCATCGACCTCCCGGGATGCCCTGGACGTCTGCTCCATCTGGAGCGAGCGTCGCATCGGCCGAAGGGGGCGAAGGAGGTCCGTCGCCCCCTTCGGCGCTGGACTAATGCTCCTCCTGGCCCTCAGCGAAGTCGCCCTCGTGGTCCTTCTGGTCGCCGTGCTCCGCCTCCTGGCCCTCGGCGAAGTCGCCCTCGTGGCGCTCCTTGTGCTCCGTCTCCTGGCCCTCAGCGAAGTCGCCCCTGTGGCCCTTCCGGTCGCCGTGCTCGGCCTCCTGGCCCTCAGCGAAATCGCCCTCGTGACGCTCTTTGTGCTCCGTCTCCTGGCCCTCAGCGAAATCGCCCTTGTGGCCTTCTTCGTCGCCCATGTTGCACCTCCGTCCACGTGGCTGATCTCCTGCTCGCGGGTGTCCGGCTCTGGCCGGGCCGCGCTGCCGGCGGGGGCGACGGCGCAGTGGCCGCCCCCGCCGGGCGCGCGTTCCCTACTGCTCCACCCAGTCGAAGGTGCGGGTGACGGCCTTCTTCCACTCCGCGTACTCGCCCTCG
>JBLNAW010000115.1:0-2527 GCA_050259555.1 Solirubrobacterales bacterium | reverse complement strand
GATGCGAGATCGTGATCCCGTTCACCGTCGTGTCGACGACCGGCTCCGGGGAGTCCGCCGGCGCGTGTCGATCCGCCGGACCGAGCTCGGCGATCGCGAAGATCGCTCCGCCCGCCACCGCGGCCGCCACCGCGATCCCGCCGAGGACCGTCCCGAGCTGTCGCCACCGGGCGCGTCGCAGCGCGGGCGGACTCGGCTCCGGCGCCCCCGCGCCCGCGGCCTTTTCACCCAGGAGCGTGCGGAGATCGTGCTCGAGATCGTTCATGCGTCCGGCCTCCCGATGCGGGCTCGAAGGGACTCCATCGCGCGGGCGGTGAGCGCTTTCGCCGCAGCGGGCGAGCAACGGAGCACCTCGGCCGTCTCGCGCTCGGACAGGTCCTCGTAGAAGCGGAGCACGATCGCGGCGCGCTGCCGAGCCGGCAGCTCCAGCACCGCGGTCCACAGCTCCTCCCGAGTGCCCACGTCGGGCATCGCCTCCGTCGAGGTCACGTGACCACGCTCCTGCTCGAGCCAGGCCCGCTCCAGACGCCGGCGCCGGAGCTGCGACGTGTGCAGGTTCACGATCGTGCGCCGCAGGTAGCTCGCGAACGCGTCGGGGACGCGGAGGTGGCCGAACCGACCGACCACGCGGACGAAGGCCTCCTGGACCAGATCCTCGGCCAGCGCTCGGTCGCCGGTCAGCAGGAACGCGAGTCGCTGCGCGGCGGGTCCGTGCCGCGTGTAGAGCTCGCTCAGGCGTCCCTCGGCCGAGGCCCCCATCGCCACCTCGGCGCTCACGATAGGTCCCACACCATCCAAGACGCAGGAGGTCCCGGTCAGGTATCGGTGCTGGTCGCAGGCCGGGTCTCGAGCACGCTTGGTACCATTCCCCGGCCCGAGAGGGCATCCACATCCCACGAGAGGTCCAACGATGGAACTGAAGCTGGTCGCCGAACGGCGTGAGGGATCCGGCAAGGGCGTCGCCCGCAAGCTGCGTGCGGTGGGTCGGGTTCCCGCCGTCGTCTACGGGCAGGGGATCGAGCCGGCCTCGGTCTCCGTCGACGCGAAGGAGCTGTTCCACGTCCTGCACGCGGGCGGCGCGAACGTGCTGCTCGACCTGATCGTGGACGGGAAGCCGCAGCTCGCACTCGCGCGTGACGTGCAGCGCGACCACATCCGCAACCGCTTCGTCCACGTCGACTTCCTCGCGGTCAGCCGCACCGAGAAGATCACGATCGCGATCCCCGTCCAGGTGAACGGCGAGTCCGTCGGCGTGAAGGCCGGCGGCGTCCTCGAGCACCACCTCTGGGAGATCCAGGCCGAGTGTCTTCCGGGCGACGTGCCCGATGCGATCGAGGCCGACATCAGCGAGCTCGCCGTCGGCGACTCGCTGAAGGTCTCCGATCTGCCCGTGCCGAGCGGCGTCACGATCTTGTCGGCCGAGGACGAGCTCGTGCTCGCGGTCGTCCCGCCGCAGGCGCGCGAGGTCGAGGAGGTCGAGGCCGCCGAGGGCGCCGAGGGCGAGGCGGCTGCCGAGGGCGAGGAGGCCGCCGAGGGCGGCGGAGCTGCCGAGGAGAGCGGCGAGGGCGAGTAGCCCGCCGCCGGCGGCATGACCTGGCTCGTCGCCGGGCTCGGGAACCCCGGGGAGCGGTACGAGCGCACCCGACACAACCTCGGTCGGATGGTCGTGACCGAGCTCGCCCGTCGCGCCGGCGAGCGGTTCCGCAAAGCTCGCTTCCTGCCGGTCGACGTGGCGGAGACGCGCGAGGGCGACGAGCGCCTGGTACTCGCGATGTCGCAGCGCTTCTACAACGAGTCGGGCCCCGTCTACGCGTCGCTCGCCAAGAAGCACCACGTCGGACCCGAGCGCGTGATCGCCGTGCACGACGACCTCGACCTGGCGTTCGGCGCGATGCGCGTGAAGATCGGCGGCTCGACGGCGGGCAACCACGGACTCGACTCGCTCGTCGACGGGCTCCGCACCCCGGAGTTCTTCCGCGTCCGGATGGGCATCGGCAGGCCGCCGGGCAGGCAGGATCCGGTCGACTTCGTGCTCGAGCCGTTCCCCAAACGCATGCACGCCGATGTGGCGATGTTCGTCGACGACGCGGCCGACGCGGCCGTGTGCCTCGCGCTCGAGGGCCTCCAGCTCGCGCAGGACCGGTTCAATCGAGGCGGTCCGCGTGCCTGAAGCACCCCGTCGGTGACCATCCCCCCATCGGGCGGTGCGCCCGACCGGTACCGCCTTTCGACCTAGGTCGTCGCGTCCCCCGTTCGAGACCGGCCGACTCCCCGAGAGGACTACGGCGGAGCGCAACTCGCGACCGACGCCCGATGTCCCGCTGGTGGGTGATGCCGATACTCATCCACGAGGAGCTCACACAACGAGGAGGTGAGCAGATGCGTCTCAAGATCCTCCGCATCCTGTACTCGGGTGCAGCCCTCGCCACGCTTCTCATGGCGGCGGGAGCGAAGTGGAAGGTGAACTGAACGGTCGGCTCGTGATGGAGAGGAGGTACTCAGTGCGCATCCGGCGGATCATGTACTC
>JBLNAW010000114.1:0-9624 GCA_050259555.1 Solirubrobacterales bacterium | reverse complement strand
CCTTCGGGCCGATCACCTCGCCGATCTTGTCCACCGGGATCTGGATCGTGATGATCCGGGGTGCCTTCGAGCTGACCTCGTCCCGCGGCGCGGGCAGCGCGGCCAGCATGACCTCGAGGATCTGGAGCCGCGCTTCCTTGGCCTGCTGGAGCGCCCCGGCGAGCACGTCGGCCGGCATGCCCGACACCTTCATGTCCAGCTGGATCGCCGTCACGAACTCGCTCGTGCCCGCGACCTTGAAGTCCATGTCACCGAGCGCGTCCTCCGCGCCGAGGATGTCCGTCAGCGTGACGAACCGGCCGGCGTCCGCGATCATCCCCATCGCGATCCCCGCGACCGGCGCCTTGATCGGCACACCGGCGTCCATCAGGGACAGCGTGGAGCCGCAGACGCTCGCCATCGAGGTGGAGCCGTTCGACCCGAGGACGTCCGAGACGAGCCGAAGCGCGTAGGGGAACTCCTCCTCGGTCGGGATCACGGGGATCAGGGCTCGCTCGGCGAGCGCCCCGTGCCCGATCTCGCGACGCCTCGGCGAACCGACGCGCCCGGTCTCTCCCGTGGAGTACGGCGGGAAGTTGTAGTGGTGCATGTACCGCTTCGTGTCCTCGGGATCGAGCGTGTCGATCATCTGCGTCATCCGCAGCATGCCGAGCGTGGTCACGTTCAGGACCTGCGTGTCGCCGCGCTGGAACAGGCTGCTGCCGTGCGCGCGGGGCACGAGGCCGACCTCCGCCGAGAGCTGCCGGATGTCGCGCGGTCCGCGGCCGTCGAGTCGGACGCCCTCGTCGGTCACGCGCTTGCGCATGACCTTCTTCTGGAGGTCCTTCCACGCCGGTGAGATCTCGGACGCGCGAGCCGCGAACGTCTCCTCGCCCCAGGTCTGGAGCAGGTGCGCCTTCAGCTCGTCCTTGATGCCGTCGAGCTTCGCCTCGCGCTCGGCCTTGTCGGGCACGATCGCGCCCTCGAGCTTGGACTTCGCGAACGTGGACACGGCGTCGAAGGTCTCGGCCGAGTAGAGCGGGCGCGGGGTCCACTCCTTCTCGGTGATGCCGAGCTGCGAGATGAGCTCGTTCTGGAAGTCGATCACCTCGGCGATCGCGCGCTTCGCGGCCTCGAGGCCCTCGGCGACGACCTCCTCGGTCGGTGCGACGGCGCCCTCGGCAGCCTGGAGCAGCTGCCACGTGTTGTCGGGCGCCTCGCCCTCGATCATCAGGATGTCGATGCCGCCCTCGTCGTTGCGGCGGCCGGCGACGACGATGTCGAACGTGGCCTCCTCGACCTCCTGGAAGGTCGGGTTGACCACCCACTCGCCGCCGATGAGGCCCATGCGGACCGAGCCGACCGGGCCCTCGAACGGGAGGCCGGCGATGCACGTCGCGAGGCTCGCGGCGTTCATGCCGGGGATGTCGTACGGGTTGGCCATGTCGGCCGAGAGCACCGTGATGACGACCTGGACCTCGTCGCGGTAGCCGTCCTTGAAGCTCGGCCGGAGCGGCCGGTCGGTGAGCCGGGCGGTGAGGATCGCCGTCTCGGACGGCCGTCCCTCGCGCCGGAAGAAGCCGCCGGGGATCTTCCCGGCCGCGTACATCCGCTCTTCGACGTCGATCGTGAGCGGGAAGAAGTCGATCCCCTCGCGGGGGTTGGCGGTCGTGCAGGTGCCGAGCACCTGCGTCTCGCCGTAGGTGACGACGACGGACCCTTCGGCCTGCCGGGCGAGCTTGCCCGACTCGAACGTCATCGTCTGGTTCCCGATCTTGCGGGAAAGGGTGGTGGCCATCGGCCTGGTTCCTCCTTGGAAGCCGTGCGCGGCGCGGTCGCGCCGCGCGGGTGATGGAGGTGGGACCCGGCCGGTTGTCAGTGGTGAACCGCCGATGCGTGCTCGGAGGCTCGCGACTGAGAACCGACCGCGGGCTGCCCCACCCCCGGGTTCGGTCAGTGGGTCGTTCGCATCCCTCCTAGGGGGGAGACGCCCACGAGGGCGCCTCCACGCTCGTTATCGCCGCAGACCGAGGCGTGCGACCAGCTCTCGGTAGCGGTTGATGTCCTCGCGCTTCAGGTACTCGAGCATCCGGCGACGGCGACCGACGAGCATGAGCAACCCACGTCGGGACGCATGGTCCTTCTTGTGGAGTTTCAGATGCTCGGTCAGGTCGGAGATGCGCTTGCTGAGCACCGCGATCTGGACTTCGGCCGAGCCGGTGTCCGAGTCGCCTCGACGGTGCTCGGCGATGATCGTCGCCTTCTGTTCCGTTGTGAGTGCCATACGCAGTGGCCAAGGCTACCAGCAGGGATGCCGTTGCGTCCGGCCGCGCTCAGACGAGACCGCGGATCACGATCACGACGCCCGAGACCGCGGCGAAGCCGAGCACCGCCGGACGGAGCCAGCCCCGATCGAGCGTTGAGGAGAGCCGGAACGACAGCCAGAGCCCGGCGAGCAGGGCGGGCACGAGCTCGAGCGCGAGCTTCAGGTGCCAGCCCTCGACCCGGCCGACCGCGGCGAGGGCACCGACCGCGATCACGATCCCGGCGAGGTAGGACAGCGCGAGCGTCGAGCGGAGCTCCGGTCCCGGCCGGTGCTGGTACACGACCGCGAGCGCCGGCCCGCCGATCGCCGAGGTCGTCCCCATCACGCCCGAGAGCACCCCGGCCCCCACGTTCACCCACCGCTGCGGCTGGATGTCGAGACCGCCGACGCTGAGACCCACCCCGAGCAGGATCATCACGCCGACCAGGACGGACAGGCCGGACTCGGGCACGACCGAGAGCAGGACGACCCCGCCGGCGATCCCGAGGACCCGCCCGGTCATGATCGTCGCGAAACCGCCGACGTCGATGTGCGACCGCTCGCGCAGCGCCATCACGATCGTCATCGGCACGGCCATGCACATCACCGTGACGGGGATCGCGTCCGGCTCGACGAGCGCGATCGCCGGGACCGCGACGAGAGCGAACCCGAACCCGATCGCCCCCTGGATCACCCCGCCGACCGCCGAGGCGACCAGCAGTCCAACGAGTGCTGCGACGGAGAGATCGTGCATCGGTTACCGCAGGACCGGATGACCGTCCGAGACGATGGACGCGGGCAGCAGACGGCCCCTCAGCGTGCCGTCCGGGCGCACGGTGACCTCGGCCACCGCGGTCGTCGAGCCCTCGTCGGAGAAGTGCGGCCACACGAAGTTCCCGAGCCCGTAGAAGATCGGCTTGCCCTCGTACACCTCCATCGGCTGGAGGCGATGGGCGTGGTGGCCGAAGATCACGTCGGCCCCCGCGTCGATCATCCGGTGCGCCTCGACCACCTGGTACTCGCGCGGCTGAGTGTCGAGCTCGACCCCCCAATGGATCACGACGATGACGAGGTCCGCGTTCGCGTTCGCCTCGCGGATCGCGCGGAGCGCTCGAGGGAAGTCGTGGCCGACCGACGTGCCGATCTCGTTCCCGACGGCGACCTGATAGTCGGGGTCGGTGACCTCCCCGACGCCGATCAGCGCGATCTTCCAGCCCTTGACCTCGACGTAGCGGGGCGCGTCGGCCTCCTGCGCGCTCGTGCCCGCCCCGAGCGGCACGATCCCCGCCCGCGTGAGGTTCTTGATCGAGTCGAGCAGCCCCTGGGGGCCCTGGTCGAAGGCGTGGTTGTTCGCGAGGTTGGCGACGTCGACCCCCGCCCTGCGGGCAGCGTCGAGCGCCGCGGGGTCGCATCGGAAGCTGAACGTCTTCGGGATCGGATCGACGATGTCCGTCGACGGGCATTCGTGGTTGATCACCGTGAGGTCGTCGTGCTGGAAGAGCCCGTCGAGCCCGCTCCACGCCCACCCGTAGCCGTGCGTGTGGAACGCGGGGATGTAGTTCGGATCCAGGCTCACGTCGCCGGTGCCGTGGATCACGATCTCGGACCGGGGCTCGGGGCTCGGGCTCGAGGAGACGGACGTCGAGGGCGTCGGGGGAACGGTCGGAGGCGAGGACGGCGATCGAGCGGCGTCGCCGCCGTCCGAGCGCACGGCTCCCGGCACCGCCCGACCGTCGTCGGCGAGGTTCGCGGCCACCGCGATCCCCCCGACCGCGAGCACGAGCACCGCCATCACGGCGCCGAAGGGGATCCGCGACCGACGAGCGTGTCGCGCGGTCATGGGTCGGAGTCTCTCACGCGGGTGGCACGAGCTCGCGCGTCCGCCGCACGTCGTCGGCGATCGCGTCCGAGAGCGCCTCCGCGGTCTCGAACCGCAGCTCGTCGCGGAGCCGAGCCCAGAACTCGATCGCCATCGGTTCGCCGACCAGGTTCCCCTCGAAGTCGAGGAGGAAGGACTCGACGTGGAGCGGCTCGACGCCGAAGGTCGGGTTCGTGCCCACGTTGATCGCCGAGACGAACCCGCCGGCCGGCACCCGCACCCGGCCCGCGTAGACGCCGCTGCCCGGCAGGAGCAGCCTCGGGAGCGTCTGCAGGTTCGCGGTGGGCCAGCCGATGCCGGTGCCTCTCCCGGCGCCCCGCACCACCGTCCCGTCGAGCACGAACCGACGGCCGAGCGCCTCCTGCGGCCATGTGAGGTCGCCCTCGACGAGCGCCTCACGGATCGAGGACGACGAGACCTTGCGCTCGCCGAGGTGGATGAGCTCGACCCGTTCGGCGGTGAAGCCGTAGGTGGGACCGGCCTCGATCAGCAGCTCCGGCGTGCCGAGCGCCTTGAAGCCGAACGTGAAGTCGGCGCCGACGACCGCGTGCTCCGTGCGCAGCCCCTCGACGAGCACCTCCGAGATGAACCGCTCGGCGGGCCAGCGCGAGAACGCTTCCGTGAACTCGAGGACGACCACCAGGTCGATGCCCGTCGCCGCGATGAGCTCGGCCTTGCGCTCGACGGTCGTCAGCAGGCGCGGCTCGCGGCCGGGCGCGAGGATCTCGCGCGGATGACGGTCGAAGGTCACCGCGACCGAGCGCATCCCGCGCCGTCGAGCCTCCTCGACCGCGCGGCCGAGCACGGCTCGGTGCCCGAGGTGCACGCCGTCGAAGAACCCGACCGTGACGACGGTGGGGCCATCGGGCGCGGGGAGCGCCTCGAGCCCTCGGATCGGATCCATGGGCTCCGAGGGTATCGTCCGCGCGGACGGGACGACCCGATGGGGCATGATGGGGACATGTCCAGACTGAGCCGATCGGTGGCCGCGTCGGTCCTGCTCCTCGCGCTGCTCCCCGCATGCGCTTCGTCGGCTCCGACCAACGGCTCGGCCCTCGGCGACGATGCGATCACCGTGGGCTCGTTCAACTTCCCCGAGAGCGTGCTCCTTGGGGAGCTCTACGCGCAGGCCCTCGAGACCGCCGGGTACCGCGTGGTGCGGGAGCTGAACCTCGGCACGCGGGAGCTCGTCGCCCCGGCCGTGATCCGCGGGCTCGTCGAGCTCGTCCCCGAGTACAGCGGGAGCGCGCTCGAGTTCGTCGCCGGGCCGGGCACGGCGTCGCCGGACCCGAAGATCACGTCGGCGGCGCTGGCCGCCGAGCTCGCGAGCCGGAACATCGTGGCGCTCGACCCCTCGCCGGCGGAGGACCGCAACGGGGTCGTCGTGACGGCCGAGACGGCGGCCGCCTTGCACCTCACGACCCTGAGCGACCTCGCGCGGGTCTCGGAGACCCTGACCTTCGGCGGACCGCCCGAGTGCCCCGCGCGGCCCCTGTGCCTCATCGGGCTCGAGACGGCCTACGGGATCCACTTCGGGACGGTCGTCTCGCTCGACGAGGGCGGGCCGCTCACCGTCGCGGCCCTGCTCGCCGGGGACATCGACGTCGGCCTGCTGTTCACGAGCGACGGCGCGATCCGGACCAACGACTTCGTGCTGCTCGAGGACGACCGCCACCTCCAGCCCGCCGAGAACATCACCCCCGTCCTCCGGCCGGAGGTGCTCGCGCGGTTCGGCGACGGAGTAGCGGTGGTGCTGAACGCGGTCTCGGCCGAGCTCACGACCGAGGATCTGCGCGCGATGAACGCCTCGGTCGTCTCCGGCGTCACGCCCGCCGAGGTCGCGGCCGCGTGGCTCACCACCCACGGGTTCCGCGGGATAGAGTCGCCCCCAGGGGTCTGAGGAACGGTGAGTCCGACGATCGAGCGACCCGAGGAGCGCATCCCCGAACGCGAGGAACACCTCGTGCCGAAGCGCGCGGCCGCCCGGCGACGGCCCTCGGGAGAACCGCCGGCGCTCCCCCACGCGATCGGTCGGAGCGGGCGGTTCTGGCTCGCCGGGGTGCTTTACTTCGCCACGATCATCTTCGTCGTGGTGGCGTTCGGCCCGCTGCGCCGCGCCGCGGAGAGCTGGGACGCCGTGCAACTGCGGTTCCTCGCCGACCTCCGGAGCCCCGGGTTGACGGACGCGGCGCTGCTCGTGAACGCGCTCGCGTCGAGATGGGTCCTGCGGGCGCTCCGGTGGGCCACGATCGGCGCCCTCGTCGTCGCCCGCCGGTGGAGGCACCTCCTCGTCTACCTGCTCGCGCTCGTCGCGGTCGAGGTCTCCTCCTACCAGCTGTCGCTCGCGATCGGGCGGCCACGATCGCTCGGCGTCGAGATCCTCGCCGGATGGACCGGCTATTCCATGCCCTCCCGGCCACTCGCCTCGCTCGCCATCACGCTGATCGGCATCGCCTACACGCTGATGATCCCGGGACGCGGTCGGTACATCGCGAAATGGGGGATCGCCGTGGCCCTCGGCATCGTCATGCTCGCCCGCCTCTACCTGGCCGTCGATCAGCCGACGAGCGCGTTGTTCGGCGCCGTCCTCGGGGTCGCCGGTGGCGTCACGATCTTCCGGTGGTTCGTCCCCAACGACGTGTTCCCCGTCACGTACCGCCGAGGCAAGGCGGCGCACCTCGACGTCGGGGGCCAGCGGGGCGAGGCGATCGTCCGCGCCGTTCGCGAGCAGCTGGGCCTCGAGGTCGACCAGGTGAAGCCCGTCGGGCTCGAGGGGTCGGGAGGCTCGACACCGCTCCGGCTCCGGGTGGAGCAGGGGGACGGCACGCAGCGATACGTCTTCGCGAAGCTGTACGCGAAGAGCCACGTGCGGGCCGACCGCTGGTACAAGACGGGTCGCACGATCCTGTACGGCGCGCTCGAGGACGAGTCCCCGTTCCAGACGGTCCGCCGTTTCGTCGAGTACGAGGACTACACGCTCCGGCTGCTCCAGGATGACGGGCTCCCGACGCCCGAGGCCTACGGCATCGTCGAGATCACGCCCGAGCGCGAGTACATGATCGTGATGGAGTTCTTCGACGGCGCGGTCGAGCTCGGCGACGCCGAGGTGGACGAGACCGTGATCGACGAGGGACTCCACCTCGTGCGCGAGCTCTGGGACGCGGGGCTCGCGCATCGCGACATCAAGCCGGCGAACCTGATGGTGCAGGACGGGCACCTCCGGCTGATCGACGTGTTCTTCGTCCAGGTCCGCCCCTCGCCGTGGCGTCAAGCGGTGGACCTCGCGAACATGATGCTCGTCCTCGCGCTCCGCTCGGACGCGCCGACGGTCTACGAGCACGCCCTCCGGTACTTCACGGCGGACGAGGTCGCCGAGGCCTTCGCCGCCGCACGCGGGGTCGCCAGCCCGACCCAGCTGCGGGCCCACCTGAAGACCGACGGCCGCGACCTCCTCGCCGAGTTCCGCGCGCTCGCGCCGGAGCGGGCACCGGTCGCGATCCAGCGATGGAGCGTCCGCCGGGTCCTCCTCACGATCGGGGTCGCCTTCGGCGCGTTCCTCTTCGTCGGCATGATCGCCAGCAACTGGACGGCGTTCGCATGAGCGGCCGGCGGGCGGTGCTCGTGCTCCTCTTCCTCGCCGCCGTGCTCCCGGCGTGCGCGAACACGACCGTGGCGACCGTCGCATGCCGGCTCGACGAATACGCGCTCGTCCTGTCCGCCCAGGCCGTGCCCTCGGCCACGATGATCCCGTGCATCTCCGAGCTGCCGGCCGGGTGGACGTACGCAGGCTCCGAGATCGGCGACGGGATCTCCCGCTTCTGGCTCGACTCCGACCGGGCGGGCCTCCGGGCCGTCGAGGTGGACCTGAGCGCCACCTGCGACACCTCGGCGGCGGTCGAGATCGCGCCCTCCCCCGACGAGGCCGGAGCACACGTCTACTCGGAGCCCCTCACGCTCCGCCCCGCCCTGACCGCGAACCGCTACATCGTCTTCCCGGGCGGCTGCGTCACGTATCGGTACCGGTTCCAGGCCGGAGCCTCGTCCACGCTCTCCCTCGAGGCCGATGAAGCGCTCGGCTTCTTCCCCCGGGTGGCGCTCGTGCGGGAGGTGCGTGAGTTCCTCGGGCAGACGCTCTGCGGATCCGGCGCGCCGCCCTGCGAAGGATAGGCTCTAGCGCCATGCTCGCGAACCATCGCCGGACCTTCCTCCACGCCGCGCTGCTGCTCGCGGCGATGGTGGCGGTGTTCCTCGCCGTCGGGCGTCATCCGGCGGGGGAAGCGCCCGTCACGACCGTTCCGTTCGTCGGCCGGACGGACCTCTCGGTCGCGCGAGCGATGGACGACATCCGCAACGTGGTCGTGAACGGCATCGCGCGGGCCCTCAACGTGCTCGGCGGCGGCATCGTCACGATCCCCTTGCGGGCCCTCGTCGCCGGCTGGCTCGCGTTCCGCCGGCGCTGGCGGGCGTTCGCCGTGTGGGTGCTCACGTGGATCTCGGCCGAGCTGCTCCTCTCGTTCGCGAAGGGCTTCTTCCACCGGGGCCGCCCGCCGGGCGAGCTCGTCGGCACCTACGGCTACTCCTTCCCGTCCGGGCACGCCGTGGCCGGAGCCGCGATCGCGGTCGCGCTCGTCCTGGTGCTCATGCCGCCGGGACCCGAGCGCCGGCGGTGGGAGTGGATCGCGGTCGGGTTCGCGTTCGTGATGGCGTTCTCGCGCGTGTACCTCCGGGCGCACTGGCTCTCGGATGTCGTCGCGGGGGTGCTGTTGGGAAGTGGCGTGGCGCTCGGCGTCGCGGCGCTCGTCAGCGAGGTCCGGTACCACGTCCTCCGACTGTGGTGGCCTCCGCCGGCGCCCGAGCCCGAGCCCGAGCCCGACTGACCCTCACTCCGCGGCGACCACGGCGGGAGCCTCGCGCTCCACGGCCTGACCGATCCGCCAGCTCCGTTTCACCCGCCAGATCACGTAGGTGAACCCGCCGAGCGGGATCTGCACGCCGTAGGTGAGCACGCGGAACAACAGGACCGCGGCGACGACCTGCGGCTCGTTCCCGCCCGCCGCCACGAGTCCCCCGATGTACCCGAGCTCGATCACCCCCAGCCCGCCGGGGGTGATCGGCAGGGCCGAGATCAGCCGCCCGAAGGCGAACACCGCCAGGACCTGTGCCCAGCTCACCTCCGCCTGAGAGATCCCCACGTCCCGGAGCGAGAACAACAGGACGAGGTACAGGGCGAGATGGCTCATGACGGTGGTCACCGTGAGCCACGGCCATCGCCGCGCGACGAGCTGGATCGTCTGCTTGCGGAATCGAACGGCAGCGTCCCCCCACCCTGCGACCGGCCCACGCCTCGCGAGATGCCGGACCCACGACACGGCTCGTCCGAGCCCATCGCCGATCCGGTGCGCGAACGCCTTCTTCCACAGCATGAGGCCGAACAGCACCACCGCCACGAGCAGCATGAGCA
>JBLNAW010000113.1:0-4351 GCA_050259555.1 Solirubrobacterales bacterium | reverse complement strand
AGCACCCGCGGACCACGGAGCCCTCGGGTCGCCTCGTCGAGCGCGACCGCGAGCCGAACCGCCTGCTCGTCGTCGGCCGCGTAGGCGGTGAGGAACTTGCCCGCCTGCTCGAGCCCGCCCTCGCCCTGGTTCAGCGCGGCGAGCACCTCGGGCGAGGCCGCGAGCTTGAACGCGACGCCCTCGGCGACGAGCACCGGGAGCGTGCGCTCGAGGACCTCGGCGGCCGAGCCCACCGTGGCCGAGACGTGGAGCTTCCACCCCTGGGAAGGGATCTTCGAGTCGCTCCGACGGACGCCGACCCACGGGCCGCCGCCCGGGCGGGAGACCCGCCACCCGTTCGACACGGCCGCCCGGACGGCGTCGAGGAAGCGCGGGTCGTCCACGGACATCACGCTACGCGAGGGACGCGTGCCAGAGAAGCGACGGGGCGGCGGCATCACGCCGCCGCCCCGTTCGGCTCATCCGGCCGATGCTGCTACCAGGTCCAGTGGTACCAGCCCCAGCCGCCCCACCACGTCCACCGGTACACCCACTTCGTGCGCCAGTGGTACTGGCCCCCAACCTCGCCCACATCGGGCGGGCCGCTCGCGCCGATCGCCGCGAGCGCGGCCTCGGGGTCGTCGAGGAGCTGCTGCTTCCAGGCCGGGTCCTCGGCAGCCTTGTCGAGGATCTTCTCGAGCCGTGCGCGGTCCGCGGCCTGGACGGCGTCCTGGAACTCCTGGGTCGCCGCTTCCGCCCCTTCCGGCAGTTCGCTTGCCGGTCCCTCCATGGGTCAGCCCCCTTTCGGGTCGTCTCTCCACGGGCAGGTGTAACACCTGAGCATGAACCCCCGCAGTCAAGGAGTTGACCGGCGATGTGTAAAGGACTGAACACTCGGGCACGAGGGCACGGGGCGACGCCGGCTGGCGAGGTCAGTCGCAGCGAGACTCGAGCGCCGGCGCGTCCTGCACGCTCATCCGGCGCCTGCCGTCGAGGGTGACCCACCCATGTCGCCGGAACTTCGCGAGGACCTGGTTCACGCGCACGCGCGACGCGCCGGTCATCGCCGCGACGTCGGCCTGCGTGAGCGGGATCGGGATCCGCAACCCGCCTCCCACCTTGGCCTCACCGTGCCGGCGGGCGAGCGAGAGCAGCACGCACGCCACCCGGCCCTCGACGTCGAGCGCGGCGAGCGCCTCGAGCCGGTCGTCGGCCTCGCGCACGCGACGACACAGGAGCTCGACGAGACCGGCGCGCAGCGGCGCCATGTCCTCGAGGAGCGCCCGGAAGCCTTCCCCGTCCATCCACAGCACGCGGGCGTCCTCGAGCGTGGTCACGGTCGCCCAGCGCTCGAGCGGGTCCGCCACGCTCAGCTCGCCAACGACCTCGCCGGGACCGAGCACCGAGAGGATGACCTCGCCGCCCTCGGCCTGGGTCCGGTAGACCTTCACGCTCCCCTCGACGATCCAGAACACGACGTCGCCGAGGTCCTCCTGCGCGATGAGCGTGGTCCCCGACAGGGCGATCCGCTCGCGCATGAGGTCGGCCACGGCGTCGAGCTGCTTGGCGGCGAGCCCGGAGAACATCGGGAACCGCTCGAGCGTCGACGCGGCGACCGCCTGCCGCACGTCAGCCTCCCGCCGAGCGGGCGACGTTCGCCGCGAGCGCGCGCAGCACCGCCTTCATCTGGAACGGTGTCAGCCCCGGATGCTTGCCGAGGATCTTCGTCACGATGCCCGAGATGTGCGGCGTCGCGAAGCTGTTGCCCGTCGAGTTGATCCAGCCGCCGTCGGTCCACGCGACCCGCACGTCGACGCCGTGCGCACCGAACTCCACCGGCGGTTGCGGGTTGTAGTAGAAGCGGTACGGGTCGCTCACGTCGTGCGACGCGACCGAGAACACCGAGCTGAACATCGCCGGGAAGCTCCTCACCGGCATGTTGTTCGCCGAGGTCACCAGCATCAGGTTCTTGAAGTAGGCCTGGTCGGCGAGCTCGTGCAGCACGCCGAAGAACTCCTTCTTCGAGGTCGCGAGCGACAGGTTCACGACGTGCATCTCGTGCTCGATCGCCCACTTCAGCCCGGCGACGAACACCGCACCGCGACCGAGCAGCGCCCTGCCGAGCACGCGAACGCTGTAGAGCTCGCAGTCCGGTGCGAACGACCGGATGATCCCCGCGCACGCCGTCCCGTGCCCGAAGAGGTCCTCGTGCGGCTCCGTGTCGAGCACGAGTCCGTCGGGCCCCTCGTCGATCGCGAGGTAGCCCTCGACGTGGCCGACATCGCGGTGGGCCGCGTCGACGCCGCTATCGACGATCGCCACGCGAACACCCGCGCCCGTGCTCCCTCCCCACGCCCAGTCCGGGGTGATCTCCGTCTCGAGCGAGGGAACGGCCTCGAGCGTTCGGAGGGCGTCGGCTACGAACGGGTCGGACCAGGCGGGGTGCGCCGAGGGCATCAGAAGTCCTCGTACATCTCGGTCCGCGAGCGCAGGTATCCGGAGAACCCTCGGAGGATCGCGAGCACCGCTGCACGCTCCTCGTCGCCGCGCCACGCGATCTCCTGGACGAGCTTCGCGAGGTCGATGGCCTCCTGGTAGCTGACGTCGTCCTCGAGGTCGAGGGCGAACGGCGTGGCGCGCTCGGCGAGGGCGATCCGGCGCGCCGAGTCCGTCTCGCCGAGCGAGGCGAGCAGCTCGATCATGAGCGGCATCACGTGCCGGTACGTGCGCGAGAGCTCGATCGCGATGGCGGCCTGGTTCGCGAACAGGCCGAGCACCTGCATGTCGTCCGGCGTGAACGACGGCCCGGCGAGCTTGTCGATCATCTCGAACACGCCGATCACGCGATCGCCGTAGAAGAGCGGGACGCACAGGATGCTCTCGGGCAGGTGCTTGATGCGCTCGCCCACCTCGCGGAACACCTGCGGGTTCTCGCGTGCCTCCGAGACGATCATCGGTTGGCCGCTCGTCGCGACGAGCCCCGCGATGCCCTGGGTCATCGGCATGCGGAAGCCCTCGATCTGCTCGGCCTCGGGGCCGATCGCGACCTCGAAGACGAGCTCGTCGGTCGCGGGGTCGATGAGGAACAGCGAGCCGGCTCGAGCGCCGATCACGCCGCCCGCCGTCTCGACGATCATCTCGATGAGTCGGCCGTGCTTCACGGGCGAGCCGATCGTGCCGGCCGCAGCCGCGAGCGTCACCGCCTCGCGCAGGTCCTCGGCGAAGCGCTCGTCCTCGAGGCGCCGCTTGAGACGCTCGACCTCGGCGCGGAGGCGCTCGACCTCGCCCTGCGTCTCCTCGGGCCCCTCAGGCATGGAGCAAGCCTACGTCCGAACGACCGGCCCCCGCGAGGCCGGACGACCTGCCCCGGAGGCTCGAGCAGGGGTACCATCGCGCGCATGAGCTTCCCCCAGCACCGGCCCCGCCGGCTCCGCCGCACGCCCGCGCTGCGCGCGCTCGTGCGCGAGGTCGAGCTCTCGCCACGAGACTTCATCGCGCCGCTGTTCGTGAAGGAGGGCATCTCGGAGCCGATCGAGATCTCCTCGATGCCCGGCCAGTACCAGCACACGCTCGAGTCGCTCCGCAAGGAGGTCGCCGACACCGCGGCGCGCGGCGTGACCGCCTTCATGCTCTTCGGCGTGCCCGAGCGCAAGGATCCCGAGGGCTCGGAGGCGTGGAACCCCGAGGGCATCGGCCAGCGCGGGCTCCGCGTGATGCGCGAGGAGCTCGGCGACGATCACGTCGTGA
The DNA here is from genome assembly GCA_050259555.1 of Solirubrobacterales bacterium. Taxonomy (GTDB): domain Bacteria; phylum Actinomycetota; class UBA4738; order UBA4738; family HRBIN12; genus HRBIN12. The sequence goes on along the minus strand of JBLNAW010000113.1, from coordinate 625 downwards.
TGAGCGACCTCTGCCTGGACGAGTACACCGACCATGGACACTGCGGCGTGCTCGACGACGAGGGACACGTCGACAACGACCGCACCGTCGAGCTGTACCGAAGGATCGCGCTCGCGCAGGCAGAGGCCGGCGCGCAGATGGTCGGCCCGAGCGGCATGATGGACGGCCAGGTCGCCGCGATCCGCGACGCGCTCGACGGCGGCGGGTTCGAGCGCGTGGGCATCATCGCGTACGCCGCGAAGTTCGCGAGCGCCTTCTACGGCCCCTTCCGCGAGGCCGCCGAGTGCGCTCCCCGCTTCGGCGACCGCACCGGCTACCAGATGGACCCGCCGAACTCCGACGAGGCGATCCGCGAGGTCGAGTCCGACATCGCGGAGGGCGCCGACATCGTGATGGTGAAGCCGGCCCTCCCGTACCTCGACATCATCCGCCGCGCGAAGGAGGCGACCCGCTTCCCGATGGCCGCCTACAACGTGAGCGGCGAGTACGCGATGCTAAAGGCCGCGGCGCTGAACGGCTGGCTCGACGAGCGCAAGGCCGTGCTCGAGGCCCTCACCTCGATCCGCCGGGCCGGCGCCGACCTCGTCCTCACGTACCACGCGAAGGACGCCGCCGGCTGGCTCGC
>JBLNAW010000112.1:0-4210 GCA_050259555.1 Solirubrobacterales bacterium | reverse complement strand
CCGAGTCGGATCCCGAGCTCTGGGAGGCGGTCGGCGGGCTCCCGCCGATGCAGCGCGCGGCGGTGATCCACCGGTACGTGCTCGACCTGCCGTACGCCGAGGTGGCGAGCGCGATGGGATGCTCCGAGGAGGCGGCGAGGTCCAACGCCTCCGAGGGCCGGAAGAAGCTGCGGGCGCTCGCGCTCGCGGAGAGGGGGTCGAGATGAGCGACGACGTGCTGCGCAAGCTCCGCGCCGCGGACGTCGAGGCCGCCTCGCGCCGAGCGGCCGAGGAGCTCGCGGGGGCGGCTCGGCGCCGGGGGCTCGTCGACGTGGCCGTCGGCGGCGTGGACTCCCCGCTCGGAAGGGTGACGGTGTTCGTCACGAGGTCCGGGCTCGCGCGCGTCGCCTACCCGAACGAGGTCCTCGACCGGGTCTTCGAGGAGGTCGCCGAGGTGATCTCGCCCCGCCTGCTCGAGGACGCCCGCGGCACCGAACGCGCCCGGCGCGAGCTCGACGCGTACTTCGCGGGTCACTTGCGGCGCTTCCGTCTGCCGATCGACTGGGCGTTCGTCCCGCAGGGGTTCTTCCGCAAGGTCCTCGAGGCGACCGCAGCGATCCCGTTCGGCTCCGTGTCCACCTACGGCGTCGTGGCCCGGCGAGCGGGCAGTCCTCGCGCCGCCCGAGCCGCCGGCAACGCCCTCCACGAGAACCCCGTTCCGATCGTCGTCCCCTGCCACCGCGTGGTGCCGGCGAGCGGCGGCATCGGCAAGTACGGAGGCGACGAGTGGCGCAAGGAGTGGCTCCTGCGCCTCGAGGGTGCGATCCCCGCCTGACGGAACCGGCGCCGCGCGGGAAGATGGGCGCCATGCGTGCGAAGGCCCTCGCCGCCGGCTCCCTCGTCCTCGCGCTGGTCGCCGTCGCGTGCGGCGGCTCCGGCGACGGATCCCCGAGCACCCCGCCGAGCGCGACCACCGTGCCAGAGGTGCGCGCGTTCCTCTCCCTGTGCTCGATGCGCGCCGACGTGGCCGGCGAGGACGTCACGAGCGCGGCGGCGACCTTCCAGGACGACGTCCACGATGCGCTCCACGAGCTCGCGGCCCGCGTGGAGCCGACGGATCGGGCGTCCGCGGCGGCCGTGCTCGAGGCGACCTCGAAGGTCGAGGCCGATCTCCGCGAGGCCTCGCCGGACCTCGCCCGCCTCGGGACCGACGTCGACGGACTCCTCGAGACGATGCGTGACGCGCTCGCCGTCGCGGCCATACCGGCTCCGAGCTGCCCGGAGCCCTCACCATGAGGCGGCTTCGGACGGGCCGGGTCCTCGGAGGCGTGCTCGCGTTCGGCGTGCTCGCCGTCGGGTGCTCCTCGGACGGCGGAGCCGGGAGCCCGAGCCCCGCGACGCCGTCGCGCGCGCAGGTGGTGGCGATCGTCGCGAGCGTGGACCTGTACGCGAGCGCGCCGCAGCGCGTCTCGGTCGGGCTCGTCACCAACGACAACAAGCTCGTGAGCTACGGCACCGTCGACTTCGCGTTCTCCTACGTCGGGACCGCCGACCAGCCCCAGCAGCCCGAGGCCGGCCCGACGGCGACGGCGACGTTCGTCCCCGTCTTCGGCACTACCGGCTCGGGCGACGCACCGAGGATCACGCTGCCCTCGCAGGGCCGCGGTATCTACGAGGCGAGCGACGTGACGTTCGACCGCGCCGGGTTCTGGCAGGTGTCGGTCTCGGCCGACGTCCGGGACGTGGGAACCCAGCGCGCGCTCGCGACGTTCGAGGTCGGCGCGCAGGCCTCCTTGCCCGCGTCGGGCGACCCGGCCCTCGCGACGGCGAACCTCACGCTCGCGTCGATCCGGGGCGACGTACCCGCCGCGGCCGTCGACTCCCGGGCGGCGACCGAGGGCGCCATCCCCGACCCCGAGCTCCACGGGCTGACGATCGCGCGAGCGCTCCGCGAGGGCCGACCCGCGCTCGTGGTGTTCTCGACGCCGGTCTACTGCCAGAGCCAGTTCTGCGGCCCGGTCACCGACATGGTGCAGGACCTCGCGAAGCGGTACACGGACCGGGCGGCGTTCATCCACGTCGAGATCTGGAAGGACTTCGAGAACCAGGTCCTGAACCAGGCCGCTCTCGACTGGCTGCAGATGCCGTCGGGCGACCTCACCGAGCCGTGGCTGTTCCTGATCGGCGCCGACGGCACGATCGTCGACCGCTGGAGCTCCATGTGGAGCGAGGACGAGGTCGCCGCCGCGCTCGAGGCGCTCCCCGCGCGCGGTTAGCCCTCGGAGCGACCGACCTTCGTTGGCGAAGGCAGCCCGTAGGATGAGCGCCATGGACCGACCCGGGGAGCCGATCCCCCCGCCGCCCACGCCGACCCTCGAGTACTGCTACCGGCACCCGACCGAGCCGACCCGCGTGCACTGCACGCGATGCGGACGGCCGATCTGCCCCGAGTGCATGATCCCCGCACCCGTCGGCCATCAGTGCCCCGAGTGCGTCCACCAGGCCCGGCGCGAGTTCCGCCAGGGGCCCGGCCGGCAGATCGCGGTACGGAGCATCACGGCCACGAAGGTCTTCCTCGTGGCGATCGTCGGGGTCTTCGTGCTCGAGATGCTCACGGCGGGGGCCGGCTCGCTCGGCGGCGGCGCCAGCGAGGTCCGTCTGCTCCGCCTCGGCGCGATCCAGCCCTACCTCATCGCAGACGGAGACGTCTGGCGCCTGTTCACGGCGATGTTCCTGCACGCGAACCTGTTCCACATCCTGTTCAACGCGTGGGCGCTCTGGATCTTCGGCACGATGGTCGAGCGCGACTTCGGCACCCCTCGGTTCGTCCTGCTGTTCTTCCTCACTGGCTTGCTCGCGAGCGCCACCTCGTACGCCTTCGGCCCTGCCCAGACCATCGGCGTCGGCGCGTCGGGCGCGATCTTCGGGATCTTCGGGGCGTTCGTCGCCTACAACTACCGGCGACGACACCTCGCGCTCGCGTCGGCGAACCTACGCTGGGCGGGGACGCTCCTCGTCATCAACGCGCTCCTCGCGTTCTCGTTCGGCACGATCGACTGGCGGGCGCACGTCGGCGGCTTCGTGGCGGGCGTGCTCGCCGGCTTCGTCGCCGAGGGCTGGGGCGACCGCCGCCAGCGCGCGCTGGTCACGGCGGTCGGGTTCGCGGGCCTCGCCCTCGTGGGCGTCGCGCTCGTGCTGTGGCGGACCTCGCAGATCCAAGCGCTGCCCGAGTTCGACCAGGCGGTGCGGTTCTTCCGATCATTAGCGGGCTGACCTAGTCCGCGTTGCGCGAGCCTCAGCCGGGCTTGAAGCTCGGGAGCCCGTCGCCCTCGACCGAGATCGCGGCCGGGTCCACGCCGAGCGCGCTCGCGATCCGCTCGGAGGCGCGGTTGAACCCCTCGCGATCCCATGCGCCGACGGACTCGATCACGGTGCCGTCGTCGCCGACGACGATGAGCGTGGGGACCGAGACGATCCCGTAGGCGTTCGAGACCTCGTACGGGGGCCGGTCCTCGAGCGCTCGGATCCCCATCCCGTGGAACTCGCCGAACGTCTCGAGGACGTCCTGCGGGTCCTGTCCGATGCCGACGACCCGGCCGGGGTAGGCACGCTCGAACGCCGCCATCTTCGGTGCCGCGAGCTGGCACGTCGGGCACGTGACCTTGAAGAAGAACAGGCCGACCGGCCCGTCGCCGAACGCGACCCCCGAGACCGGAGGGGCGGGCTCGCCGACGCCGAGCGGTGGCATGGGTCGAGCCTACCGCCCCGCCCGGCGACCGTTCGTCATGATCCCTCGCGCCCGATCGCGTAGATGCCGCCCCCGCGGGTCCCCACGTAGATCCGGCCGTGCCAGACGGACGGCGTCGACTCGATGCACCCGCCGATCTGCAGCGACCAGAGCTCGCTCGGCTCCTTGTGCGGGTTGCCGGAGATGTCGAACGCGTGCAAGGCCCCTCCGCAGTCGCCCTCGAGCAGGACGCCGTCGACCGGCACCGGCGAGGACCAGGTCGGCCCGACCAGATGGATCCGCCAGGACTCCTTGCCGGTCATCCGGTCCACGCCGAGGAGGTCGCCGTAGTTCGTCGCGACGTAGAGCATGTCCCCGTACAGGGCCGGGGTCGCCCAGATGCCCCCGAGCCCGTCGCCCCCACGCTCGGTCACGGGGAGCGACCAGACGAGCGGGTCCTTCGGGTTCGACGGGTCGAGCTTCATCAGCTGCCCCACCTCGGCC
>JBLNAW010000111.1:0-3240 GCA_050259555.1 Solirubrobacterales bacterium | reverse complement strand
GACCAGCCCGACCGAGGGCTCGACCACGGTGCGTACGTGCCGCTCCTGGTGATGTATCCCGAGGCCGACGTGCCCGTGCTCCAGATGTCGATGCCCACGCTCGACCCGCAGCGGCTCTTCGAGCTCGGCCGCCGGCTCCGATCGCTTCGCGACGAGGGCGTGCTCATCGTCGGCTCGGGCTTCCTCACCCACGGGCTGCCGTTCCTCCGCGACTGGCGCACCGATGCCGCGCCGCCCGGGTGGTCTCGCGACTTCGACGAGTGGGCGAAGGAAGCCCTCGGGCGCGGCGACGTCGACGAGCTCATGGCCTTCCGCGACCGAGCGCCCGGCATGCCGTACGCGCACCCCACGATCGAGCACTTCTCGCCGCTGTTCGTCACGCTCGGCGCGGCCGCCGATCCCGAGGAGACTCCCGGCACCGCGATCGAGGGCTTCTTCCTCGGCCTCGCGAAGCGCTCGTTCCAGGTCAACTGACCTCGTCTTGACCGGGAACCCGGCCCCGATCACCCTCGGGGATGTGAGTCATCGGCAGAAGGTCGCTGCGATCGTCGTCGTGGTCGTCGCCGCAGGCTCGGTCGTCCTCGCCACCCGACCGGCGTCAACCTCCGGGCCGTGGGATGGGTGGGGATGCCCACCCGCGAGCATCGGCACGAGCACGTACGACTTCGTCGCGGACGCGAGTGGGTTCGCGACGGCCGAGCAGGCCCTGGGCGCCGAGGCCGAGTTCCAGGCGACCGACGGCGGGCTCGAGGGCGCCCGCTACCTCGAGGCGCTCGACTCGCGTTCGGGTCCCACCCGCTACGACCCCAAGAGCGGCGAGCTCGTCATCGACGGGCGGATCTATGCGCGGTTCTTCGCGACCCCGTTCGACGACGGCACCTGGGCCGTCGGGGAGATCACGAACTGCTTCCCGCCGCCGGCGGCGGGCATCTCGCCGGGTCCGACGCCGGGCATCTCGCCGGGTCCGACGCCGGGCTGACCCCTCCGATTCGTCTCACGCATGGGCGCCCTGAGTGGCCGGGCGCTTGAGGCGCGCTCCTTCCGTTGGTATCCCGGCTCCGGGAGGGCCCGTCGGCCCTAGAGATCTGGGCCGGCGCTGTCAGGGTTCTGTTCACGGGGCATGGGAGGGGGTGACATCCATGTCCAACGTAAGGCGGTACCCGGTCGTGATCGCCGCCGCTCTCCTGCTCGGCTCGTTCCTCCTGACCGTGCCGCTCGCGCACGCGGCGACGCCCACGTGCCACGGCCTCGACGCAACGATCGTCGGGACGTCCGGTGCGGATCACCTGACGGGGACGTCGGGCAACGACGTGATCGTCGGTCGCGGAGGCAACGACACGATCCGAGGCAAGGGCGGGAACGACACCATCTGCGGCGGAGCGGGCGATGACCAGCTCTTCGGCCAGGGTGGTTCGGACTTCGTGTCCGGCGGTGCGGCGAACGACTCCCTGTCGGGCGGGACGGGTAAGGACGATCTGAACGGCGGGAGCGGAACCGACTCGATCGACGGCGGGGGTGGCAAGGACAACTGCAACGGCGGCGAGAACGACAACGGCTGCGAAGGCGGAGACTGATCGGCACCGCACGCCGTAGGTCCGACGAGAGGGCGATATGCCCTCTCGTCGGCTCTCTGGCTCGACGCCGTCTGCTGCGGTTGGCCGACGGCTGAGGGCCGAAGCCCGCTCTCACGCCCGGTGTCCGTTCCCGCCGGGGGTATCACCGCTGGTATCGTGCGGTTCCACCCGCCGTTCACCCAGGGAGGTCGCACGCGATGAGCCCGGACAGCAGGCCGCGGAGCTGGATGGTCACCGAGGGCCCCCGGAGCGCCCCCGCTCGCGCGATGCTGCGAGCGGTCGGGTTCGGCGAGGACGACTTCGGCAAGGCGCAGGTCGGCGTCGCGAGCAGCTGGAACGAGGTGACGCCCTGCAACTATCACCTCGACAAGCTCGCGGCGCTCGCGAAGGAGGGCGTCCGGCAGGGGGACGCGGTGCCGATCGAGTTCACGACGATCGCGGTGTCCGACGGCATCGCGATGGGCCACGAGGGCATGAAGGCGTCGCTGATGTCGCGTGACCTCATCGCGGACTCGGTCGAGCTCGTGATGCACGCCGAGCGCATGGACGCGCTCGTCGGGATCGCCGGCTGCGACAAGTCCGAGCCCGGCATGCTCATGGCGATGGCGCGACTGAACCTGCCGAGCGTGTACCTGTACGGCGGCACGATCCTGCCCGGCACCTATCAGGGCCGCGACGTGACGATCCAGGACGTGTTCGAGGCCGTGGGTGGGCACGCGAAGGGCATGGTCAGCGACGAAGACCTGCTCGGCGTCGAGCGCTCCGCCTGCCCGGGTACCGGTTCCTGCGCGGGGATGTACACGGCGAACACCATGGCCGCCGTCGGCGAAGCGATCGGCATGTCGATCCCGGGCAGCGCATCACCACCCGCCGTGGACTACCGCCGAGAGGTCGCCGCACGCGAAAGCGGTGTGCTCGCGGCCCGGCTCGTCGCGAACGGGGGGCCGCTCCCGCGCGAGGTCATGACGAAGCAGGCGTTCGAGAACGCGATCGTGGTGACGATGGCGCTCGCCGGCTCGACGAACGCGGTCCTGCACCTACTCGCGATCGCGCGCGAGGCGCACGTCGAGCTCGAGCTCGAGGACTTCGACCGGATCGCGCGCGACGTCCCGCACCTCGTCAGCGTGCGCCCCGCCGGGAAGTACGTGATGAGCGACCTCGACCGCGTCGGCGGCGTACCGGTCGTGATGAAGGAGCTGCTCGACCACGGGCTCTTGCACGGCGACTGCATCACCGTCACGGGCAAGACGATCGCCGAGAACCTCGAGGCGGTGAGCCCGCCGGCGCCCGACGGCGAGGTCGTGCGGCCGTTCGACCAACCGCTGCATCCGTGGGGCGGCACCGCGATCCTGCGTGGCAACCTCGCGCCCGACGGCGCCGTGATGAAGGCTGCCGGCGCGGAAGGCCTGGTCTTCACCGGCACCGCGAAGGTCTTCGACTCCGAGATCGACGCGTTCGCCGCTGTGACGAGCGGGAAGATCGTCTCCGGCGACGTCGTCGTGGTCCGCTACGAGGGCCCTCGCGGTGCGCCCGGCATGCCCGAGATGCTCGCGGTCACGGCCGCGGTCGCCGGCGCAGGTCTCGGCAAGGACGTCGCGCTCATCACGGACGGTCGGTTCAGCGGCGCGACGAAGGGCTTCAGCGTCGGCCATATCGCGCCCGAGGC
>JBLNAW010000110.1:0-4717 GCA_050259555.1 Solirubrobacterales bacterium | reverse complement strand
GCGCCGAGCAGCTCGGCATCACGCTCGACCAGCTGCTCCAGCTCCAGGGCATCGACGAGCCCCGCTTCCGCGCCGACGCCCGCGCGCACGCGACGCGGGCGATCGTGGCCGACCTCGCGCTGGAGGGGGTCGCGCGCACCGAGGACCTCCAGGTGACCGCCGAGGAGATCGGGCAGGAGATCGGCCGCCTCGCGCAGGCGCTCGGCCGCGAGCCGAAGGAGGTCGCGAAGTCGCTCGACCGTTCCGGTCAAGTCGTAGCACTGGCCGGTGATATCATCCGCTCGAAGGCGCTCGATGTGCTCGTGGAGCACGCGGACGTCACGCCGGAAGACGGTGCCACGCAGGAGGCCGAGGTCTCCGAGACGCCGTCGGACACCCGCGAAGACAACCCGGAGGACGCATCATGAAGGATTACCTCGTTCCCGTCGTGATCGAGCAGACGAGCCGCGGCGAGCGCTCGTTCGACATCTACTCGCGTCTGCTGAAGGAGCGCATCGTGTTCCTCGGCACACCGATCGACGACGCCGTGGGCAACCTCATCATGGCGCAGCTCCTGCACCTCGAGAGCGACGACCCCGACAAGGACATCAACCTCTACATCAACTCGCCGGGCGGGGACATCACCGCGCTCTTCGCGATCTACGACACGATGCAGTACATCAAGCCCGACGTCTCCACGATCGTGATGGGCCAGGCGGCCTCGGCCGCGGCGGTGCTGCTGCTCGCGGGCACGAAGGGCAAGCGCTACGCCCTCCCGCACTCCCGCGTGCTGCTCCACCAGCCGCACGGCGGCGCGCAGGGTCAGGCCGTCGACATCGAGATCCAGGCCAAGGAGATCACCCGCTACCGCAAGCTCCTGGAGGAGCTGATCGCCGAGCACACCGGCCAGCCGCTCGAGAAGGTCGCGAAGGACACCGACCGCGACTACATCCTCACCGCCGACGAGGCGCTCGAGTACGGGGTCGTGGACGAGGTCATCACGAGCCGCAAGATCAAGCCCGAACTCGCAGCGGCGGCTGCGGGGGCGTCGTAGGATTCCATCCTGGACGGCCGGGATGAACCCGGCCGCTCGGCTCAGGGGGCTCGGACAGGGATGGCGAGGATCGGCGACTCGGACCTGCTGAAGTGCTCGTTCTGCGGCAAGTCGCAGAAGCAGGTCAAGAAGCTCATCGCGGGCCCCGGCGTGTACATCTGCGACGAGTGCATCGACCTCTGCAACGAGATCATCGAGGAGGAGCTCGCCGAGACCTCGGAGCTGAAGCTCGAGGAGCTCCCGAAGCCCACCGAGATCTACGGCTTCCTCGACGAGTACGTGATCGGCCAGGACCAGGCGAAGAAGGTCCTGTCGGTCGCGGTCTACAACCACTACAAGCGGATCCAGGTCGGGGCGAAGGACTCGGAGGTCGAGCTCCAGAAGTCGAACATCATGATCCTCGGACCGACCGGCTGCGGGAAGACGCTGCTCGCGCAGACGCTCGCGAAGATGTTGAACGTCCCGTTCGCGATCGCCGACGCCACCGCGCTCACCGAGGCCGGCTACGTCGGCGAGGACGTGGAGAACATCCTGCTCAAGCTGATCCAGGCCGCCGACTACGACGTCAAGAAGGCCGAGACCGGGATCATCTACATCGACGAGGTCGACAAGATCGCCCGCAAGTCGGAGAACCCCTCGATCACGCGGGACGTCTCGGGCGAGGGCGTCCAGCAGGCGCTCCTGAAGATCCTCGAGGGCACGACGGCCTCGGTCCCGCCGCAGGGCGGCCGCAAGCACCCGCACCAGGAGTTCATCCAGATCGACACGACGAACATCCTGTTCATCTGTGGCGGGGCGTTCGCGGGCCTCGAGAAGATCGTCGAGTCGAGGATCGGGAGCCGGGGCGTCGGGTTCGGCGCCGATGTGCGTCGCGTCGAGGAGAAGGATCTCGGCGCGATCTTGGGCAAGGTGCTGCCCGAGGATCTCCTGAAGTACGGGCTCATCCCCGAGTTCGTCGGACGCCTGCCCGTCATCACGAACGTGCACAACCTCGACAAGGACGCGCTCGTCGACATCCTCACGAAGCCGAAGAACGCGCTCGTGAAGCAGTACCGCAAGTTCTTCGAGTTCGACGGGGTCGATCTCGAGTTCACCGAGGACGCGCTCGCCTCGATCGCGGATCAGGCGATCCTCCGGGGCACCGGCGCTCGCGGCCTGCGGGCGATCATGGAGGAGGTGCTGCTCGGCGTGATGTACGAGCTGCCCTCGCGCCAGGACGTCACGAAGTGCCTGATCGACAAGGACGTCGTCCTGACGGGCGTGAACCCGACGCTCGTCCCGGTGAAGGAGCCGAAGAAGCGCGCCGAGCGCCAGGAGCGCGCCTCGTAGGCACGCCGTCGGCGGCGCTCGCGCCGCCCGGACCCGCCGTTCCCATCCCGTAGACTCGGCCGCATGCCGGAGCGATCGAGGGACCTGCCCCCGCGCTACGACCCGAGCGCCGTCGAGCCGCACTGGGCCGCCGAGTGGGTCGAGCGGGGCTCCTTCCACGCGACCTCGCCCTCGGAGCGCGAGCCCTACTGCATCGTGATCCCGCCGCCGAACGTGACCGGCCGGCTCCACGTCGGCCACGCGCTCGGTCGCTCGCTCGAGGACATCCTCATCCGCCGTGCCCGCATGCAGGGTAAGGAGACGCTCTGGGTCCCGGGGATGGACCACGCCGGCATCGCGACGCAGGTCGTCGTCGAGCGCGAGCTCCGCAAGGAGGGCATCGACCGCCGCGAGCTCGGCCGCGACGCGTTCGTCGAGCGCGTGTGGGCGTGGAAGGAGCAGTACGGCGGCGAGATCGTCGGCCAGATCAAGCGGATGGGCGCCTCTTTGGACTGGGAGCGCGAGCGCTTCACGATGGACGAGGGCCTGTCGCTCGCGGTCCGCACGGCGTTCGTGCGCTGGTATGAGCAGGGCTTGATCTACCGAGGCGAGCGTCTCGTGAACTGGTGTCCGACCGACCAGACGGGCCTGTCGGACTCCGAGGTCGAGCACGAGGACGTCGACGGCGAGCTCGTGACGTTCCGTTACCCGCTCTCGGACGGCTCCGGCGCCATCGAGGTCGCGACGACGCGCGTCGAGACGATGCTCGGCGACACGGGGATCGCGGTGCATCCGCAGGACGAGCGGTACCGCGCCCTCGTCGGCAGGACCGTCCGCCACCCGTTCGACGGCCGCGACATCCCGATCGTCGCCGATGCCGCCGTGGATCCCGCGTTCGGGACCGGTGCGGTGAAGGTCACCCCGGCGCACGACCAGACCGACTTCGACATCGCGCAGCGCACCGGTCTCGCGCTGCTCAACATCTTCGACGCCGAGGCGCGGATCAACGCGAACGCCGCCGAGGAGTTCTACGGCCTCGGCCGCTACGACGCGCGCGAGGCCGTCCGCGAGGAGCTCGTCCGGCTCGAGCTGCTGGTTCGCGAGGAGCGCCCGTTCCGCCACGCGGTCGGCCACTGCTACCGCTGCCACAGCGAGATCGAGCCGTGGATCTCGGGACTGCAGTGGTTCGTGAAGGTCGACGGCCTGAAGGAGCCGGCGAAACAGGCGGCGCTCGATGGGCGGGTGCGCTTCACGCCCGAGCGTTGGACCCGCGCCTACGTCACGTGGCTCGACAACCTGCGCGACTGGAACATCAGCCGCCAGCTCTGGTGGGGCCATCGGATCCCCGCGTGGTACTGCCCCGAGGGCCACATCACCGTGGCGCTCGACACGCCCGATACGTGTGGCACGTGCGGGAGCACCGAGCTCGAGCAGGACCCGGACGTGCTCGACACGTGGTTCTCCTCGCAGCTGTGGCCGTTCTCGACGCTCGGCTGGCCGGAGCAGACCGACGACCTGCGGACCTTCTACCCGAACGCGGTCCTCGTGACGGGCTACGAGATCCTGTATCTGTGGGTCGCCCGCATGATCATGTCGGGCCTGTCGCTCGTCGGCGACGTGCCGTTCCGCGACGTCGTGATCCACGGGCTGGTCCGCGACGCGCACGGCCGGAAGATGTCGAAATCGCTCGGAAACGTGATCGACCCGCTCGAGATGATCGACCGGTACGGCGCCGACGCCCTGCGGTTCTCGCTCACGCGCGCGGCCACCGGGGGACAGCAGGACATCCCGCTCTCGGAGGAGTCGATCGAGGGCGGGCGGAACTTCGCGAACAAGATCTGGAACGCGGCCCGCCTGGTGCTCGGCGCGTTCGAGGACGAGGCGGCCGCCCTCCCACCGCCCGAGCGCCGGACGCTCGCCGAGCGGTGGCTCCTCTCACGCCACCAGACGTGCGTGGCCGAGGTCGACGCCGCGCTCGACGCTTTCCTGTTCTCCGAGGCCGCGCAGGCGATCTACCGGTTCCTGTGGTCCGAGTTCTGTGACTGGGGCCTCGAGGTCGAGAAGGGCCGGCTCGACGGGACGCCGCAGGATCGGGCCGACGCCGCGAACCTGCTGGCGTGGATGCTCGAGCGCACGCTCCGCCTCCTGCACCCGATCATGCCGTTCGTGACGGAGGAGATCTGGCAGAGGCTGGGGAGCGGACCCTCGATCTCGGTCGCGCCGTGGCCGGAGCCCCACCCCGAGCACGCCGACGCCGAGGCCGAGCGCGTGTTCGGGGCGCTCCAGGAGGTCGTGACCGCCGTCCGGCAGTTCCGGGCCCGGCACCAGATCGCCCCGAGCCGCCGGTTCTCGGCCCGCATCGAGCTCGCCGGCGAC
>JBLNAW010000109.1:0-7793 GCA_050259555.1 Solirubrobacterales bacterium | reverse complement strand
GCGAGGCTACCCCACGGCGCGACCGATAGGCTCTGCGCGCCATGCCGCTCACCGGGACGCTCATCAACGTCGCCGCCGTGCTCGCGGGGACGCTCACCGGGACGCTCCTCGGCGATCGGTTGCCCGAACGCCTGCGCGAGACCGTGATGCACGCGCTCGGGCTCGTGGTCCTCGCGGTCGGCGTGGACGGCGCGCTCGCGGCCTTCCGGCCCCCGCTCTCCACCCTCACCCGCGCCAGCCTGCTCCTCGTGCTCGCGAGCGTGCTCGTGGGCGGGATCGTCGGCGAGCTCCTCCGGATCGAGGACCGGCTGAACGCGCTCGGCGATCGGCTGAAGCGCCGGTTCGCGGGCGATCACGACGACCACGCCCGGTTCACCGAGGGGTTCGTGATCGCGTCGCTCGTCTTCTGCGTCGGCCCGATGGCGATCCTCGGCTCGATCCAGGACGGGCTGACGGGCGACTACCAGCTGCTCGCGATCAAGTCCCTGCTCGACGGGTTCGCGGCACTCGCGTTCGCCTCAGCGCTCGGGTGGGGCGTCGGGTTCTCGATCCTGCCGATCCTCGTGTACCAGGGCTCGATCACGCTCGCCGCGTCCGGCCTCTCCGACGCCTTCACGCCGGAGGTCGTCGCGGGCCTCACCGCCGCCGGGGGCATCCTGATCCTCGGGATCGGCCTTCGGCTGTTGGAGCTCAAGCAGGTGCGGGTCGGGAACCTGCTGCCGGCGCTCGTGCTCGCGCCGATCGCGGTCGGGATCGCGCAGGCGATCGTTCGCTAGACAGCCGGCTCGCCGAGGAGCGCGGCCTTCAGGCGCTCGACCGTGCCGGCGAGCCCGTGGTTCGACGTGTAGCCCGCGGCGAGGCGGTGGCCTCCCCCGCCGAACCGCTGCGCGACGGCCGAGACGTCGTGGGCGCCGCGCGAGCGCATGCTGACCTTGAACCGGCCGTCCCGCTGCTGCTTCACCACGGCGGCGACATCGGCCTCGCGTGCGGTCCTCACGACGTCGATCAGGTCGTCGGCCTCGGCCGAGCCCACCGAGCCCGCGGCGAGATCCTCCTGCACGAGGTACGTCCACACGAGATCGGCATCGGTGTCGAGCTCGACCCGTCCGAGCGCGACCCCGAGCACCCGCAGGTACGCCGCGCGGTTGTCCTCGTAGAGCACCCGCGCGAGGTGCGCGTGGTCGAAGGCGTGCTCGCGGAGCTCGGCCGCGACGCGGAGCGTCTCGGGGCGGACCGCCTGGTACTGGAAGCGTCCGGTGTCCGTCACGATCCCCGCGTACAGGCACGTCGCGGCCTCGTCGGACAGATCGCCCCCGATCGTCTTCGAGAGCCGGAACACGATCTCGCAGGTCGAGGAGGCCTCGGGATCGACGAGCGGCACGGTGCCGAGCCCGTCGTTGCTCCGGTGATGGTCGATCCAGATGAGCTCGCCGGCGCGGTTCGCCGACGGCGTGAGCATCCCGAGCCGGTCCATCGAGGCGACGTCGCACGTCACCATCACGGCGGGCTCCTTCGGGAACGCGGTGGGCTCGACGAGCGCCTCTCGGCCCGGGAGCTCGACCGCCCATCGCGGCAGCTCGAACGGCTCGTTCGGGAACGAGCAGATGGTCCGCACACCGCGCGAGCGCAGGAACAGGGACAACCCGAGCGTCGCCCCGAGCGCGTCCGCGTCGGGATTCACGTGGCACGCGATCGCGACCTCGGTCGCGCCTTTCAGCACGGCCGCCGCGCGCTCGAGCCCGTCGCTCACCGCTCGCCCTCGTGGAGCCCCTGGATCAGGCGCTCGATCCGGTCGGCCGCCTCGATCGTCACGTCCTCCTCGAACTCGAGTTCCGGCAGCGTCTTCATGCGGACCTGGTGCCCGATGACCCGCCGCAGGTGCGGCGTGGCCGAGCGCAGGCCCGCCGCGGTCGCGCGCCGGTCGGCGTCGTCCCCCAGGGCCGTGTAGAAGACGAGCGCCCTCCGCAGATCCGGGGTGACCTTCACACCGGTGACCGTGACGAAGCCCACGCGCGGATCCTTCAGCTTCGGGATCTCCTCCGCGAGGATCTCGCGGAACTCCTCCTGCACGCGGCTCGGTCGGGTTCCCTCGGTCATCTCAGTCCTCGGGGCCGTGGAGCGAGAGCTCGGCCTCGATGATCTCGACCTCGCCCCAGCGCTCGACGAGCTTCTCGACCTCGTGCAGCACCCGTTTGGCGTGGTAGCCGTCCGTCGCCACCACCGACACGCCGAGCGCCGTCCGCTGCCACAGCTCGTGATGGTCGACCTCGGCGACCGAGACGTTGAATCTCTGCCGGATCGCGGCCGTGAGCGTCTTCACGACGTGGCGCTTCTCCTTCAGGGACCCGCATCCGGGGATGCGGAGATCGAACCGTTCCAGCGCGACGAGCATCGGTGCTCCCGTGGAGGCGGTTACAGCTCGCGGGCGACCTCACGGACCTCGTAGGCCTCGATGACGTCACCCTCCTTCACGTCGTTGAAGTTCTCGATCCCGATGCCGCACTCGAAGCCCTCGGCGACCTCGCGCGTGTCCTCCTTGAAGCGCCGCAGCGAGCCGATCCGTCCGTCGTACGCGATGACCCCGTCCCGGACCACACGAGCGCGCGAGTTCCGCACGATCGTGCCCTGCAGCACGTAGCACCCGGCCACGACGCCGACCTTCGGGACGCGGAAGAGCGCCCGGACCTCCGCACGGCCGAGCTCGGTCTCCCGCTGCTCGGGCTTCAGCATGCCCGAGAGCGCTCCGCGGATGTCGTCGATCGCGTCGTAGATCACGCGGTAGAGGCGGACGTCGACGCCTTCGCGCTCGGCGAGGTCTCGCGCCGTGACGTCGGGCCGCACGTTGAACCCGACGACGATCGCGCGAGAGGCCATCGCGAGCTTGATATCGCTCTCGGTGATGGCGCCGGCCGCGCTGCGGATCACGTTGACCCGCACCTCTTCCTGCGGGAGTTTCATGAACGCGTCGACGAGCGCACCGATCGAACCCTGCACGTCCGCCTTCACGATGAGGTTGAGCTCGGGGACCTCGGCGGCGCTCGCCTGCGCCATGAGCTCGGCCAGGGTGGGCGGGCGCGTGGCCACGAGCTCGGCCGCGCGGAACTTCGCCTCGCGCTCCTGGGCGAGGTGTCGGGCCTCCCGCTCGTCCTCCACCTCGCGGAACTCGTCGCCGGCGTTCGGGACGTGTGCCCAGCCGAGGAGCTGCACCGGCTTGCTCGGGCCGGCCTGCTTCGCGGGCTGACCGTGCTCGTCCTGCATCGCGCGGATCTTCGCCCACGTGGTGCCCGACACCAGCGTGTCGCCGACGTCGAGCGTCCCGCGCTGCACGAGCACGGTTGCGACCGGGCCACGACCCTTGTCGAGGTTCGCCTCGAGCACGGTCCCGCGCGCTCGGCCCTCGGGATCGCCCTTCAGCTCTTCGATGTCGGCGACGAGCAGGATCGTCTCGAGCAGGCTGTCGAGGTTCGTGCGCATCTTCGCCGACACGTCCACGAACTCGTGGCTCCCGCCCCACTCCGAGGGCACGACGCCGAGCTCGACCATCTGCTGGCGCACGCGGGTGGGATCGGACTCGGGCTTGTCGATCTTGTTCACGGCGACGACGATCGGGACCCCCGCCGCCTTCGCGTGGTCGAGGGCCTCGACGGTCTGCGGCTTCACCCCGTCGTCGGCCGCGACGACGAGGACGGCGATGTCGGTGACCTCGGCGCCGCGAGCGCGCATCGCGGTGAAGGCCTCGTGGCCGGGGGTGTCGATGAAGGTGATCTCGCGCCCGTTCACGTGGGTCTGGTAGGCGCCGATGTGCTGGGTGATCCCGCCGAACTCGCCCGAGACGACGTCGGTCTGGCGGATCGCGTCGAGCAGCTTCGTCTTGCCGTGGTCGACGTGACCCATGATCGTGACGACCGGGGCCCTCGCGACCAGCCGGCCCTCGTCGACCGGTTCCTCCTCCGGCTCCTCCTCCTCGATCCCCACGATCTCGACCTCGTACCCGAGCTCGGTCGACAGGAGCGCCAGGGCTTCATCCGAGAGCGACTGCGTCGCCGTCGCCATCTCGCCCATCGTGAACAGGAGCTTCACGACGTCGGCGGGGCTGCGGCTGGTCTTCTCGGCCACGTCCTGCGCGGTGGCGCCGTGCACGAGCTTCAGGACGGGAAGGGCGGGCTTGCGGGGCTCGGGCTTCGGCGCCGCCGGTGCCGCGAGCGGTGCTTCCGCGGGCGGGGGCGCCGGAGGCGGAGCCTCCTCCTTCGGAGCGGGCGACACCGGGGGCTCGAGCGGCTTCGGCGGCTCCGCGGCCTTCTTCGGCCTGGCCCGAGGCTTGGGGACCGGCTCCTCCACGGCCTCGCGGATCTTCGCCTCGGGCACGGCCTTGCCGCCCGACGCCCGGAGCCGCGACACCGCCTGATCGGGGACGGAGGAGGAGGCCGTGAGGCCGTCGATCCCCATCTCCTTCAGCGACGCGAGCAACCCCTTGCTCGCGACGCCGAGCTCCTTCGCCAGTTCATGAACCCTCAAGCCTGCAGCTCCCCTTCGATGTCCCGCCCTAGCCTAGCGGCTTCCTCCGGCCCCAGGCCGGTCCGCAACGCCCTGCCGAGCGCCCCGCGCGCGAGCGCCGCCTGCACGCACGACCGCTCGCGATGCACGTACGCGCCCCGGCCGGGGGCCGATCCCTGCGCGTCCACCCGGACCACCCCGTCCGGCGATCGGACCAGCCGGAGCAACCCCCGCCGACCGGCCTCGAGCCGGCAGCCGACGCACGTGCGCGTGGGCTGCCGGGGCTCGGCCATCGCTCAGGCCTCCGCCGAGCCCTCCGCCTCGGGCTCGGCGGCCGCCTCGGCGCCGGGTTCGGCTTCGGCGGCCGATTCGACGGGCGGTGCCGGCTCCTCGACGGCGGGCTCGGGAACCGTCGCGATGGGAGCCGCCGCCGCGGCTCTCAGGGCTCGCGCGTCCTCCACCTGTTGCGTCTCGCTCTTGATGTCGACCCGGCACCCCGTGAGGCGCGCCGCGAGCCTCGCGTTCTGCCCCTCCTTGCCGATCGCGAGCGAGAGCTGGTAGTCGGGCACGATCACGAGCGCGGTCTGCGTCTCGGGGTCGACGCGGGCCTCCTTGACCTTCGCCGGCTGGAGCGCGTTCGCGACGAACGTCCCGGGGTCGGCGCTCCACGGGACCACGTCGATCTTCTCGCCCCGCAGCTCGGTCACGACGTTGCGGACGCGGGAGCCCTTCGGCCCCACGCACGCCCCGACCGGGTCGACCGCGGGCTCTCGCGACGAGACCGCGATCTTCGAACGGTGACCGGGCTCGCGAGCGACGGCCTTGATCTCGACGATGCCCTCCTCGATCTCGGGCACCTCCATCTCGAAGAGCTTCTTCAGCAGCCCAGGGTGGGTACGGGAGACCACGATCTGCGGGCCCTTCGTGCCGCGCCGGACCTCGGTGATGTAGGCCTTCACCCGCTCGCCGTGACGGTAGGACTCGGCCGGAACCTGCTCGGAGGCGGGCATCAGGGCCTCGACCTTGCCGAGGTCGAGCAGGATGTAGCGGCGATCCTGCTGCTGGACGATGCCGGTCACGACGTCGCCCTCACGGCCGGCGAACTCCTCGTAGGTCATCTCGCGCTCGGCGTCGCGGAGCTTCTGGAAGATGACCTGCTTCGCCGTCTGCGCGCCGATCCGACCCTTGAACTCGTCGGTGACCTCGACCTCCTCCTCGGACAGGACCTCGTGGGTGGTCGTCGTCTCGCCGGTCTCCGGGTCCTCGTGCTCGATCTCCTCGAGCTGCTGGAGCCATACGCGGAGGTCCCCCGACTCGGGGTCGATCTTCGCGCGGACGCCGATCGACTCCTCGTCGGCCTCCAGGTGCTGCTGCTTCCACCACGACTTGTAGGCGGAGGCCATCGCCTCCTCGAGCCCCGCGAGGATCGTCTCGAAGGCGATGCCCTTCTCACGCTCCAACTCGCGGAGCGCCGCGATCATCTCTGCGTTCATCCCTTGCTCCTCGCCGTTCCCCACTCGAACACCGTGCGCGCCGACGCGATGTCGGCGTAGGGGACGCGCAGCTCTCCGCCCTCGGAAGCGACCACGATCGCCTCCGCGTCGGCCGAGACCAGCGCGCCCTCGAGCACGTTGCGGCCCTCCACCGGCACCGCCGTCTTCACCTTCACCCGCTCGCCCACGCTGCGCTCGAAATGACGCGGCGTGCGGAGCGGCCGCTCGAGCCCCGGGGAGCTCACCTCGAGCTGGTACCCCTTCGGTCCGAAGTCCTCCAGATCGAGGCGCCTCGAGAGGCGCTCGGAGACTTCGGCGATCGTGTCGAGGTCCACGCCCCCGTCCCGATCGACGGTGACCCGAAGGACGCTCCGGCCGCCCTCCCCGCGGAACGCGACATCCCAGACCTCGAGCCCGGACGCCTCGACCACCGGCCCGACCAGCGCCTCGACGTCCATCTCCCGTCCCTCGAAAAAGAAAGTGGGCGCGAGCCCACTTCCGGGTGAAACCGCTCCGTTGACGGGCACGAGTATACCCGAGGCCGCAGCTCAGGGCCGGGGTCGATCCGCTCGAGCGGTGGGGTGCGTCGGTGCCGCCGCCCAGGTCAGAGGGCCCGGCGCTGGCCGTCCGGCGTGTTCCAATGGTCGCGCGCGTTCATCCGCCTGGCCATGCGTGGATCGTCCCAGCCACGCTGGGATCGCACCCCGAGCTCCGACGCGACGGCTTCGGCCGTCTCGACCGAAGGGAACTCCTCACGCACCCACGTCCCGTCGACCGACACGAGCACGAGATCCCAGGTCTCCAGGCCGACGTGCTGGATGACGGCTTCCACCTCCGGGCGGAGCTTCACGAAGTCGACGAGGCGGCCGGGCGCTCGGGGGCTCACGGCCCGAGCCTACGGCGCGAGCGCGAGCAGGGCCACCGCGGCTCGCACCGCGTTGCCGAGCGGCGCCTGCGAGCGCTCGCGCGTCGCCCGGAGCTTCAGGTCGACGGTGCCCGCCTCCACCCCGCGCTTGCCGACGACGATCTGCACGGGGCAACCGATCAGGTCCGCATCGGCGAACTTCACGCCGGCCGCATCCTCTCGGTCGTCGAGCAAGACGTCGACGCCGATATCCCGCAGCTCACGGTAGATCGTCTCGGCCGCGTCGACGGATCCCTCGTGGTCGCGCGTGGCGAGCACGATCTCGACGTCGAAGGGAGCCATGACCTTCGGCCAGGCGATGCCGTCGTCGTCGTGGAACTGCTCGACCGCGGCGGCCATGATCCGGCTGATGCCGATGCCGTAGCTGCCCATCACGTAGGGCTTCGCCGTGCCGTCCTCGTCGATGAAGGTGGCCTTCAGCGGACCGGAGTACTTCGTGTGGAGCTGGTAGATGTGCCCGACGACGATCGAGCGCCCCACGCGGAGCTCGCCGCCGTCGATCGGGCAGCGGTCGCCGTCGCGGATCTGCACGAGATCCTCGTACCGGTCCACCCGGAAGTCCCTCGGCGTGTTCGCGCCGCGCACGTGACGATCGACCTCGTTCGCCCCCGTGATCCAGTCCCGGCCGCCTCGCGTCGTGTGATCGGCCAGGACGACCGCGTCCTCCGGGATCGCCTGCGGTCCGACGTAGCCCTTCACGAGCCGGCGCTCCGCGAAGTCGGCGTCCTCGAAGGGACGCACCGGCGTCGGGAAGAACAGGCGCTCGAGCTTGGGCTCGGCGATCTCGCGGTCGCCGGGGGCGAGCACGGCCACCGTCTGCCCGCCCGCGTCGAACAGGATGCACTTCAGGGTCTGTCCGGGATCCACCTGGAGGAGCGCCG
>JBLNAW010000108.1:0-7769 GCA_050259555.1 Solirubrobacterales bacterium | reverse complement strand
CTTCTTCGCCACGAGCGCGTCGAGCGCGGAGCGGGCGGCGTCGGCACCCCAGCCGAACGCGTTGCCGAGCTCGTACGGGCGAGCGACGAGCATCGTGTCGAGGTAACGCCTGGCCGCGCGCAGCCGTGCGGCATCGAGGCTCCGCCGCAACGGGATCTTGAAGGCGCGAGCCGTGAGCTCGAGCACCGGAACCGGCCAGCCGGCACCCTCGTCCTCGACGCCGAAGTGCGTGACCACGAGCGCGCGGTCGAGCTCGGCGAGCGTGCGATAGAAGGCGTCGACGGCCTTCTTGCCCTCGACGTCGAGCGCCTCGCGCAGGGCGGCGGTGGACTGCGGGCCACTGCGGAGCAGGATCCGCGCGATCCGGTACGCGGGCGGGGCCAGGCCGGCGTCCTCGAAGTCCTCGGGGCGGCCGCGCCTCGGGTACAGGTCGGCGAGCAGCGAGGGCGCGAGCAGCGACGGCCGGCCTCGCACGAACCGCCCGTACCACGCGAGCCCGCGACGAGGGAGCTCGTCCTTCCAGCCCCAGATGCGGTCGGCATCGGGGCCCCAGTCGCCGGCCGGGGAGAACAGGGGGCGGTCGCTCGAGACGTCGTACAGGCTCGGCAGGGTCACGCCCTTGTTCGGGAACAACAGGGCGAACCCCACGTCCTCGACGAAGGCAGCGGCGCGATCGATCCGGGTCACCTTGGCCCGGCTGGCCCACCAGCGCTTCGCCCTCGCCGCCTCGAGATCCGCCATCCGCGGAAGACTACCCGTGACTACACTCGTGCCTCGTGGACATCGTCTGTCCCTCGTGCGGGGTCCCGAACCCCGAGGTCGCGCGGTTCTGCATGGCGTGCGGCTCCGAGATGCGTGCCAGGACGTGCGGCGCGTGCGGCGAGATCGTGCCGCCCACGGCACGCTTCTGCCCCGCGTGCGGCATGGCCGTCGGCGCGAGCGAGGAGCCGACGGCGCCCTCCGAGGAGCGCCGCATCGTCACGGTGCTGTTCGCCGACATCGTCGGCTTCACGTCACGTTCGGACGGCGCCGATCCGGAGGACGTGCGGCGCATGTTGCTGCCGTTCCACGGGCGGCTGAAGGATGACATCGAGCGGTTCGGCGGAACCCTCGACAAGTTCATCGGGGACGCCGTGATGGGGGTCTTCGGCGCGCCGGTCGCCCACGAGGACGATGCGGAGCGCGCCGTGGGCGCAGCCCTCCGAGCGCTCGACACGATCGCCGAGCTGAACGAGACCGACCCCGCGCTCGGCATCAACGTGCGGATCGGCATCAACACCGGCGAGGCGATGGTCTCCTTCGCGTCCGGGCCGGTCGTCGGCGAGAACGTCGCGGGCGACGTCGTGAACACCGCGTCGCGTCTGCAGGGCGTCGCCCCCCCGGGCGGGATCGTGATCGGCGAGAGCACCTACCGGGCGACGCGAGGTCGGTTCGAGTTCGAGGAGCTCGAGCCCGTCTCCGTGAAGAACAAGGCGGAGCCGCTCCGGATCTGGCGCGTCGTCCGCTCCCTGGGCGAGGCGGAGGTATCCGTGCCGCAGGGCGCGTTCGTCGGCCGCGAGCGCGAGCTCGCCTTCCTCGAGCACACCTACGACCGCGCGCTGCTGCAGGGCGATCTTCGGCTCGTCTCGATCGTCGGCGAGCCGGGCATCGGCAAGAGCCGGCTCGTCGACGAGCTGAAGGCGCGGCTCGCCGCGCGCCCCGGCCAGCCGACCTGGCTCCGGGGTCGATGCCTGCCGTACGGCGAGGGCATCACCTTCCAGCCCCTGCGCGACATCGTCCGTCAGCACGTGGCCATCTCGGACGCCGACGCGCCGGACGAGGTGATCCAGCGGCTCACGTCCACGCTCGAGGGCCTGGGGACCGAGCCGGCGGAGCGGGAGTGGCTCCTCGTGCGGATCGGGCCGCTCATCGGGGTGGGACCGGGCGACGGCGTCGAGTCCGTCGCGCGGGAGGAGGCGTTCGGCGCGTGGTCGCGGTTCCTCGAGCTCGTGGCCTCGCGCCCGCTCGTGCTGGTGTTCGACGACCTCGCGTGGGCCGACCCGGCGCTGCTCGACTTCCTCCAGCATGCGACCGACCGGCTCACCGGCTCGCCGGTCCTGCTGCTCGCCCTCACCCGGCCCGAGCTGTACGAGCAGCGACCCGACTGGGGCAGCCGCGCCGAGGCCGAGACGCTCACCCTGGCCCGGCTGTCCGACGAGGAGACCGATGCGCTGCTCGGGGGGCTGCTCGCACCGGTCGGGCTCGGGGAGGAGACGCTCGGAGCCCTACGTGCCGGAGCCGCCGGCAACCCGCTGTTCGCGCTCGAGTTCGTCCGCATGCTCGCCGAGTCCGGGACGACCGGGGCCGCCGACGTGAGCGTGCCCGACAGCCTCCACGGGCTCGTGGCCGCTCGCCTCGACGGGCTGCCGCCGACGTCGCGTGCCCTGCTGCACGACGCCGCCGTGCTCGGCGACCGGTTCTGGCCGGGAGCCCTCGCGGTGATGGGGGGCATACCGCAGGCGACGGCGGTCGAGGCTCTCGTCGAGCTCGCGCAACGGGGCCTCGTCGCACCCGTCCGCGATCCGTCGATCCCCGACCAGACCGAGTACACGTTCTCGAGCGGCATGGTGCGCGACGTCGCGTACCGGCAGGTCCCGCGCTCGGCCCGCGCCCGCAAGCACCTCGCGGCGGGGGAGTGGCTCGAGCGGACGCTCGGCGAGCGCGCCGACGAGCGTGCCGAGCTCCTCGCGTTCCATCTGTCCGCCGCGGTCGAGCTCACGGCCGCGGCCGGCTCCGAGCTGCCCGAGCGCGTGGTGGCCGCGGCGCGCAGATCCCTCGTCGTCGCCGGCGACCGCGCGATGCGGCTCGACGTCGGCCAGGCCGACGACTTCTACCGCCGGGCCATGGAGCTCACGCCCCCGGGACACCCCGAACGCCCCGAGGCGATCACGAAGGCCGTCCGCGCTGGCCGCCGGACGGGGTCGATGTCGACCGAGGACGCCGAGCGTCTGATGGTCGAGGCCGTCGAGCAGCTCCGCGGCGCGGGAGACCTTCGCGCCGCGGGACGCGCGATGGTCCGGCGCAGCCTCCAGCTCGGGATGCTCGGCGAGTCCACGACCGCGCGAGCCGTCCTGGCCGAGGCGATCGAGATCCTCGAGCGCGAGCCCCACGGCGTCGAGCTCGCGCACGCGTACGCCGCTCGCGCCGAGGACGAGATGTTCGCCGGTCGCCCCGGCGAGTGCCTCGAGTGGGCGGGCCGCGCGATCGGCCTGCTCGGCGGCATCGGCGGCTCGGTGGAGGTCCGTGTGATGGCGTACCAGCTCCGTGGGATGGCCCGGTGCGAGCTGGGGGACGTCGAGGGGCTCGAGGACCTCGGCGAGGCGCTCCAGATCTCGTACCAGCTCGGGCTCGGGCTCGAGGCCGCCCAATCGCGGACCTACCTCGGCGAGGCCAAGTGGCAGCTCGAGGGGCCCACGGTCGGACTCGCCTACCACGAGGCCGCCGTCGAGATGGCGAGGCAGCGCGGCATGACGAGCCAGGCGATGTGGGCGCTCGCCGAGTCGGTCTGGATGCTCTTCGACGTCGGATCCTGGGATCTGCTGCTCGAGCGCGCCGACGAGGTGTCGGCGTGGGACCGCGAGCACGGCAGCGGCTACTTCCGCGCGCTCGTCGGTCCGTACCGCGCGCGGGTGCAGCTGCACCGCGGCAGGCGCGACC
Organism: Solirubrobacterales bacterium; assembly: GCA_050259555.1. GTDB lineage: Bacteria > Actinomycetota > UBA4738 > UBA4738 > HRBIN12 > HRBIN12. Next base: position 4,073 of record JBLNAW010000108.1, on the reverse strand, counting down.
GACGCTCGTCGGCGCACGTGCCCGACTACCTGCGGTTCGCGCGGCAGAGCGACGACCTGCAGGTCCTCGCCCCCGCGCTCGCGACCTTCGCGATGGCCCGGGCCGAGGCCGACGCCCAGGCGGACGCGCTCGCCGCGATCGAGGAGCTCGACGGCCTCAGCCGCGAGCGCTCGGCCGCCTACCGGGAGGCCTACCTCCCCGATCTGGTCGAGACCTGCGTGCGGCTGCGACGGCTCGACGTCGCCGAGCGGCTCCTGGAGGACACGGAGGGGACCCAGCCGCGGCAGCGCCACTGCATCCGGAGCGCCGAGGCGATCCTCGCCGCGGCTCGCGGCGACCACGAGACCGCTCTCGCCGCCTTCGACGAGGCCCGCGACGCGTGGGCGGCGTTCGGGTGCGCGTTCGAGCGCGCCCGCGCGGACCTCGGCGCGGGGCTCGCGCTGCGGGCGCTCGAGCGCGCCGACGAGGCGACCGAGCGGCTGGATGCCGCTGCCTCGGCGTTCGAGGAGCTCGGCGCGGCGCCCTGGGTCACCCTCGCCCGAGGCGCCCCGTAGACTCGCGCCGTGGTCGTCTGTCCCGTCTGCGGGGAGGAGAACCCGGCTCGATCGCGCTTCTGCCTGTCGTGCGGCGCGCCGCTCGGGAGCCGTGAGGACCCGGCGAGCGAGGAGCGCAAGCTCGTCACGGTCGTGTTCTCCGAGCTCGTCGGGCTCGAGGGGGGTGCCGACCCGGAGGAGCTGAAGCACGCGCTCGATCCCTACTACGCGCTCGTGCGACGCGAGGTCGGGGACTACGGCGGCACCGTCGACAAGTTCATGGGCCCGACCGCACTGTCGGTGTTCGGTGCGCCGGTCGCGCACGAAGACGACCCCGAGCGCGCGCTCCGGGTCGCCCTCAACGTCCGGGACGCGATGAGTGAGCTCGCACCCGCCGACGCCGGCCCACGTTTCGGCGTGCGGTTCGGAGTGAACACGGGGGAGGCGATCGTCGCCCGCCTCGGCGTCGGACCGCAGATCGGCGAGGCGGTGACGGGCGATGTCGTGAACACCGCCTCGCGATTGCAGCAGCTCGCCGCGCCGGGCGAGCTCGTCGTCGGCGAGGAGACGTTCCGAGCCACCGAGTTCGCGTTCGCGTTCGAGGAGCTCGATCCGGTCGAGGTGAAGGGCAAGGCCGAACCCGTGCGCATCTGGCGTGTCCTGTCCGCACGGAGCCGTTTCGGGGTCGACCTACGCCCGCGCCCGAGCACGCCCTTCGTCGGCCGGCGGGAGGAGCGGGAGATGCTCGAGGCGGCCTTCCGCCGCGCGGTGGTCGAACAGTCCACGCAGCTCGTGACGATCACCGGCGAGCCCGGCATCGGCAAGACCCGACTCGTGCAGGAGCTCGCGCGGTTCGTCGACGAGTGGCCCGAGCTCGTGCGCTGGCGGCAGGGCCGCAGCCTGCCGTACGGCGAGGGCGTCGGGCACTGGGCGCTCGGCGAGATCGTGAAGGCCGAGGCGGGGATCTTGGAGTCGGACGCGCCGGACGTCGTCGACGACAAGCTCTCGGCGGCGGTCGCGCACCACGTGGAGGTCTCCGAGCGCGACTGGGTGCGCGCGCGACTCGCCCCGCTCGTCGGCGTCGAAGGTTCCTCGCTCGACGTCCCACGCGAGGAGCTGTTCACGGCCTGGCGACGGTTCCTCGAGGCGATCGCGCGGAACTCGGCCGTGTTCGTGTTCGAGGACCTGCAGTGGGCCGACGACGGCATGCTCGCGTTCATCGAGCATCTCGTGGACTGGGCGATCGGCCTGCCGATGCTCGTGGTGTGCGTCGCCCGGCCCGAGCTGTACGAGCGGCATCCGGCGTGGGGCGGCGGCCGGCGCAACGCGACCTCGGTCGCGCTGTCGCCGCTCTCCGAGCAGGAGACCTCGATGCTGCTGTCGGCGCTGCTCGGACGTGACGCGCTGAGCGGTGGCGCGCGTGCCGTGCTGCTCGAGCGGGCGGGCGGCAACCCGCTGTACGCCGAGGAGTTCGCCCGCATGGTCCGCGATGCCGGCCTGCAGCTCGCGGACGGCTCGGGCCCGGTGCTGCCCCAGACGCTGCATTTGCTGATCGGGGCACGCCTGGACTCGCTCGGAGCGCAGGAGAAGGCGGTGCTGCAGGACGCGGCGGTCGTCGGCAAGGTGTTCTGGACCGGGACGCTGGCCGCGATGGCCGGCTCGACCGAGGAGCAGATCGAGCGCTCCTTGGAGGAGGCCGTCCGGCGCGAGTTCGTCCGTCCGATCCGCGGCTCGAGCGTCGCGGGACAGGCCGAATACGCGTTCCTACACGCGCTCGTCCAGGACGTGGCGTACGGGCAGATCCCGCGTGCGGCGCGCGCCGCCAAGCACGTGGCCGTCGCCGCGTGGATCCGCGACGTGGCCGGCGATCGCGTCTCGGACCTCGCGGAGGTGCTCGCGCATCACTACGGGGAGGCGCTCGAGCTCGCGCGCACCTCCCCGACCGGCCTCGAGATCGCCGAGCTCGAGACCGCGGCGGGGGGTGCGCTCATGATGGCCGGCGACCGGGCGAAGCGGCTCGACCCGGCACGGGCGCTGCCGTTCTACCGACGGGCGCGCGAGGTGCTCGCCCCGGACGATCCGGAGCGGATCCGCGCGCTCGTGGAGGCGGCCGAGGCCGCCGAGGACCTCGGCCAGCTCGAAGACGCGGGCCGCGACTTCGATCTCGCGATCGCCGAGGCGAGGCAGGGGGACGACCGTCTCGCCCTGGGCGAGGCGCTGGCGCGGCGGGCACGCTCGGTGCTGATGCACGGGGAGTCGGCGCGGGCGCTGCTCGCGGAGGCGATCGCGATGCTCGAGGCGCACGACCCGGGGCCCGAGCTCGCGCGCGCGTACGCGGCGATGGCGGGGCACCTCTACGTCGCGGGAGAGGACCTCGATGCGCTGCCGTGGGCCGGGAAGGCGCTCGCGCTCGCCGACGAGCTCGGGATGGATGCGGTGGCGGTCCTCGCGCTGCAGTACCGGGGTGCCGCTCGAGCGCAGACCGGCGATCCCGGCGGGCTCGAGGACCTGCGCGAGGCGCTGCGCCGGGGGCTCGAGCTCGGCCTCGGCGCCGAGACCTCGATCGCCTACAACAACCTCGCGTACCAGCTGTGGTTCTGGGAGGGCCCGGGCGCGGCCCAGCGCGTCTGGGACGAGATGGCGGTGTTCTGCCGTGTCCGCGGGTTCCAGACGATGGAGGTGTTCGCGCAGGCCGGGGGGCTCGAATCCTCTTTCGACCTGGGGGAGTGGGACCGGGTGCTGGACACGGCCGAGGAGATGCTGGCGTGGGACCTCGAGCACGGCCCGACCCGGGTGAGCATCATCGCGCTCATCTACCGGGGATGGGTGCGGTTGCGGCGCGGCGACGTCGACTCGGCGGCGACCACGGCCGAGGAGCTGCTCCCGCTCGCCCGTGAGATCGGGTACGCCGAGTACGTCACGCCCCCGGTCGTGCTCTCGGCCGAGATCGCCCTCGCGCGCGGGGACGCCGAGGGCGCGCGCGCGAGGATCCGGGAGTTCGCCGAGATCACCCACGATCAGGAGGACTACCGCACGATGTTCCTGCCGGTCGTCGCGCGGGTGCTCGTCGCCGTGGGCGACGTCGAGGAGCTCGAGCGGCTCCTGGCCTCGACCGCCCCGGAGGTGTCCCCGCGGCGCCGGCTCTCGGCGGCCACGGCGCGGGCGATCCTGGCCGAGGCTCGCGGCGACCTGCCGGCGGCCCTCGACGGCTACCGCGAGGCGGTCGCCGAGTGGGGCAGGTACGGCTTCGGGCTCGAGCGCGCGATGGGGTCGCTCGGTGTCGGGCGCGTGCTGGTCGCGCTCGAGCGCGGGGCGGAGGCCGGGGAGCACCTCGACGCCGCGGCCGAGGTCCTGCGCTCGCTCGGGGCGGTGGCGTTCCTCGAGGAGGTCGAGGGCCTGCGCCGAGCGGTGGCCTCGCCGTGACCGCAATCCTCGGCGGCCTCGGGGCGGCGGTGATGTGGGCGGTGTCCACCCTGTCGACGAGCCGTTCCACGAAGCTCGTTTCGCCGGTCTCCGTGCTCGCGACCGTGATGACGATCG
>JBLNAW010000107.1:0-11948 GCA_050259555.1 Solirubrobacterales bacterium | reverse complement strand
GATCCGAGCCGCCGACGGCAAGCGGAAGGCGGCGGACCTCATCGAGGCCGTCGGGCGCGATCGTGGGACGGGCTAGCCCCAGCGCTTCGGGTTCGTCGAGTCGACGTCGAGCTCACCGCGCGGCGCCGCGAACTTGCCCGTGCCGCCGCGGTACCCGAGCCGGCCCTTGCCCACCCAGGTCCCGTCGCCGGGCACGAGTCCGCCGTACTCGACGGTGTCGCCGTCGTCGAACACGAACGAGGCCCACACCAAGATCCGGCCCCGCACCGTCGTAGGCGTCTGCTTCAGCCGGACCGTGCCGACCGGCGGGCCCCACTCGCCGTTCCGCCAGTCGCCGCCGATGTCCTCGAACACCTGCTCCTCGCGGACCGCGACATCGCCGAACCGGGCCTCGGCGAAACTCGCGCCCGCCTCCTGAACGTTCCCGCCGCTGATCACCGGGAAGTCGTATCCGGACGCCTGGGCCATGTCCCCCTCCTTCATGGAGCTGCCGCAGCCGTTCCCGGCTCGGAGCCCCTGACCTAGACTCCCCATCATGCCTGTCTGCCCGGCCTGTGGCCAGCGCAACCCTCCCCGGGCGAGGTTCTGCATGGCGTGCGCCGCACCGCTCGCGGCGGACGAGCCCGGGCCGCACGGCGCTCGGAAGACGGTGACGATCGTGTTCTGCGACGTCGCGGACTCGACCGTCCTCGGCGACCGTCTCGACCCCGAGTCCGTCCGCGAGGTCATGACCCGCTTCTTCCGCGCGATGCGCGACGCGCTCGAGCACCACGGCGGCACCGTCGAGAAGTACATCGGCGACGCCGTGATGGCCGTCTTCGGCATCCCGCTCCTGCGCGAGGACGACGCGCTCCGGGCCGTGCGAGCGGCCGTTCAGATGCAGGACGCACTCGGCGGCGTGAACGACGAGATCGAGGCGCGGTTCGGGATCCGCCTTCGGGCGCGGATCGGCGTGAACACCGGGGAGGTCGTCGTCGGCGACGTCGCGGCCGGGCACGCCCTCGTCGTCGGGGACGCGGTGAACGTCGCCGCCCGGCTCGAGCAGGCCGCGGGAGCGGGCGAGGTGCTCCTCGGCCCCGACACCCACGTGCTCGTGCGCGATCACGTCGCCGCCGAGCCGGTCGGCCCGCTCGAGCTGAAGGGCAAGCCCGAGCCGATCACCGCCTATCGCGTGCTCGACCTCCTCACCGGTCCGGACGTCGGCGCCCGGCCCGAGCCGCCGCTCGTCGGCCGGCGCGACGAGCTCGCCACGGTGCTCGCCGCGTACGAGCGGTGCATCGCCGAGCGGACACCGGTGACCCTCACGGTCCTCGGCCCCGCGGGGATCGGGAAGTCGCGTCTGGCCGCCGAGGTCACCCAGGCGCTCGGGCCGACCCCGTCGGTCCTCACCGCTCGATGCCTCCCGTACGGGGACGGCATCACGTTCTGGCCCGTCGCCGAGATCGTGAAGCGGGCCTGCGGGATCGCCGACGACGACTCGAGGCGCGAGGTCCGCGAGAAGGTCGAGGGCGCCGTCGCGGGTGCCGAGGACGAGGCGCTCATCGTCGAGCGGATCGCCGCCCTCGTCGGCGCGGGCGTCTCGGCCGGCGGGGTGCAGGAGACCTTCTGGGCCGTCCGCCGTTTCCTCGAGTGGCTCGCGGCCGATCGTCCCTTGGTCGTCGTGTGGGACGACCTCCAGTGGGCCGAACCCACGTTCCTCGACCTGATCGAGCACCTCGCGGGCTGGAGCCGGGATGTGGCGCTGTTCCTGCTCTGCCTCGCGAGGCCGGACGTGATGGATCTGCGGCCGACCTGGGGAAGCGGGCTTCCGGGGTCCTTGTCACTCTCGCTCGCGCCGCTCGACGACGACGACAGCCTGCGGCTCATCGAGGGATCGCTCGGCGGCTCGCCGATCGACGAGCCGGCGACGCGGCGGATCACGGAGTCGGCCGGAGGCAACCCCCTGTTCCTCGAGGAGATGCTCCGGATGCTCGAGGACGACGGCTACCTGCGGCGCGAGGCGGCGGGTTGGGTCGCCGCCCGCGACCTCGGCGACGTCGCGATCCCGGCATCGATCCAGGCGCTCCTCGGGTCCCGGCTCGATCGCCTCTCCGCCGAGGAACTGGCGGTGATCCGATGCGCCTCCGTCATCGGGAAGGTCTTCTGGTGGGGGGCGGTGGCCGAGCTCGCCCCCGCCGAGATCGGTCCGAGGGTCGGCACGCATCTCCAGTCGCTCGTGCGGCGCGACCTCATCCGCCCCGAGCGCTCGACGTTCGCCGGCGAGGAGGCCTTCCAGTTCCACCACCTCCTCATCCAGGAGGCCGCGTACCGGGGCACGCCGAAGGAGCAACGAGCGGTGCTGCACGAGCGGTTCGCGGACTGGGTCGAGCGTGCGGCGGCCGAGCGCGCCCAGGAGTTCGAGGAGGTCGTCGGGTACCACCTCGAGCAGGCGTTCCGATACGGCTCGGAGCTCGGCGCGCCGGCCTCGTCCCAGGACCCCCTCGGCAGGCGCGCGGGCCGACCGCTCGCGGCGGCGGGGATGCGGGCGCTCGATCGCCGCGACATGTCCGCCGCCGAGGACCTGCTGGGACGCGCGGCCCACACGCTCGGCGCGAGCCCCGGCGACCGCCTGCCCGTCCTGCTCGCGCTCGGCGAGGCCCGGGTCGAGACGGGCGACCTCGTCGGCGCCGAGGAGGCGCTCACCGACGCGGAGCGACTGGCAGGGGACCTCGGCGACGACCGGGTGGTCGCGAACGCGGCGATCCTGCGCCTGTTCCTGCTCGAGTCCACCGACCCGAAGCGCCTGACCGAGGACGCCGCCGTGAGCGCGGCGCGATGGATCGCGCGGCTCGAGGACCTGGGGGACGACCGCGGCCTCGCGCGGGCGTGGCGCCTGATGGGGGATCTCCACGCCACGCGATCTCGGTACGCGGCCGCGGACGAGGCGTTCGAACGCGGGATCGAGCACGCCCGCAGGACGGGGGACGCTCGCGAGGTGGCCGAGTCACTCGGCCGCTCGATCGGCTCCGGCGTCTACGGACCGGCACCGGCCGCCGAGATCGAGCGCCGATGCGCCGAGGTCGTCGCCGCGGTGGGCGGGATCGGCGGCCACGAAGCCCCGGCGCTCCGCGCGCTCGCGTTCGTCCGCGCGATGGAGGGCCGGTTCGACGAGGCGAGGGAGCTCGCCCGGCGGGCCCGCTCGACCCTCGAGGACCTCGGGCTGCGGCTGCGGGCGTCCTGGGTCTCGGAGACGGCCGGCGCGATCGAGATGCTCGCCGGCGACCCGGTCGCCGCCGAGCGCGAGCTCCGGCAAGGCTTCGACGTCGCGGTCGAGCTCGGCGAACAGGGGTTCCGGTCGACGGTCGCCGCCGCCCTCTCCCACGCGCTGATCGCTCAGGCGCGGCTGGAGGAGGCCGACCGCTTCGCGCGCGAGAGCGAGCTCTCGGCCGCCGATGACGACATCGCGAGCCAGGTGCTCTGGAGGAGCGCCCGAGCGAGGATCCTCGGAGCCTCGGGGGCCGCGACGAATGCGGAGGACCTCGCCCGCGAGGCCATCGCCCTCGTCGAGCAGACGGATGACGTGAACATGCACGCCGACACGCTGGCGGACCTCGCGGAGGTCCTGGTCTCGGCCGGGAACCGTTCCGGAGCCGCGGAGGCGCTCAAGCGCGCGATCGAGCTCTACGGGGCGAAGGGGAACACGGTCGCTGCGGCTCGATCACGCCGCCGGCGCGAGGAGATCTCGGCCGGTGGGCCGACGTGAGCCGGCGGGTGCCCGGACGTCAGCGACGGTAGTCGATGCCGAGCTGCGCGAACGCGAAGGCGTGCAGGTCGGTCAGCAGGCCGACCATCTGATCCAGCGACTGCCCGACGCCGTGACCCCCGGACTCGATCCTCAGCAGGATCGGATCGTCCGACGACGTGGCGGCCTGGAGCCGAGCGGTCATCTTCTTCGCGTGGTACGCGTCGACGCGGGGATCGAACTCGCCGGCGGTCAGGAGGACCGCGGGATAGGCCGTCCCGTCGACGACCCGGTGGTACGGCGAGTAGGCGTACATCGCGGCGAACAGGTCCGGGTCCTGCACGGTGCCGAACTCGGTGACGTTGAAGGCGCCGTTCGGGTGGAGCTCGACCCGAAGCATGTCGAGCACCGGAACCTCGGCGATCACCGCCCGCGCGATGTCCGGATGCTGCGTGAGCACCGCGCCCATCAGCAGTCCTCCGTTCGAGCCGCCGCGGATCACGAGCCGCTCCACCGTCGTCACCCCGGTCGAGACCAGGTGACGAGCGCACGCCGCGAAGTCGTCGAAGCAGTTCTGCTTGGCGAGCAGGCGGCCGGCGTGATGCCACTCCTCCCCGTACTCCGCTCCTCCGCGGATGTTCGCGATGGCGAGCACCGCCCCCTGCTCGAGCCAGAGCAGACGGCCCGGCTGGAACCACGGCTTGAGCGAGATGCCGTAGCCGCCGTACGCCGTCAGCATCGTCGGCGCGGGGCCGGCGTCGAGGACCCCGATCCGCGCGATGAGGTTGATCGGCACCTGGGCACCGTCGTCGGAGGTCGCGAAGTCCCGGCGCACCTCGAAACCGGAGAGGTCCAGGGGCGTGGTCGTGTCGAGCGCCGTGCGACGTGAGGTGGACTCGGCGTCGGTCACGACGAACCAGGACCTCGGAGACAGGAACGTCTCGACCGGGTAGGCGACCTCGTCGTTCCCGAGCTCGACCACCTCGTCGATCGCGCACACGGGCGGCAGCTCGGGGGAAGGGAGCGGGTCGCCGTCGTGGTCGAACACGCGCAGGCCCGACGGACCGCCGTCGACATCGAGCACCCAGAGCCTGCCGTCGGTCGCCGCGAGCCCCTCGATCGTGATCCCCGAGTGCGGCACCACGACGGTCGCCTCGGCCGCGGTGACCCCGGGCGTCATCGGGAGCTTGAGGACCTGGCCGTGCGGTGCGTCCTTCCGCGAGAGCAGGAAGATCGTGTCCGGGCCGAAGGCCGCATCGACGATCTTCGCCGGGATGTCGGCGAGCATCCACCAGTCGCCCCCGCTCTGCGCTCGCGCGAAGAGCTGCCACTCGCCGCCATCGCCCTTCTGCGCTCGATCCAGTACCCAGCCGCCGTCCGGGGACGAGGACAGGTAGTTCTCGACGATCCGGTCGTCGGCGAACACGCCCGCGAGCTCCGGGTGGTCCTCCGTCTGGCCGATCGCGTGGTACCAGACCTCCTCGAAGAACTCCGTCTCCGCCTCGGGCCCTTCCCCCCGCTCGGCGTGGTGCGTGTACCAGAACCCGGTGGCGTCACCCCGCCACGCCATCGATCCGCCGGCGGTACCGCTATTGACGCGGGGGATCCGCACGTCCACCAGATGGCCGGTCGCGACGTCGTAGAGGTGAAGCGTGCCGTCCTCGGTGCCGTGCGACGAGAGCGAGACCGCGACGAGGCTCCCATCGGGCGACGGGTCGTACCAGTCGATCGTGGTCGCACCGCTGGGGTCGATGTCGTTCGGGTCGATCAGCACGCGCTCGGTGGCGGTATCGGCGAGGTCGGTCAGGGTGACGAGGAACGGCTGCTGCTTCGGCGGCTGGTGCTTGAGGACGAAGGAGGTCTCACCGCCCCGCCGAAGGTCGGTGTACGACGTCGACTCGACCTTCAAGATCTCCTCGGCCCTTCGCCGGATGTCCTCGTAGGAGGGCAACGCCGTCAGGTAGGCCATCGCGCGCTCGTGCTGGGCCCTCGTCCACGCCCGGGTCTCCTCGGATCCGGCGTCCTCGAGCCAGCGGTACCCCTCGGTCACCTCGATCCCGTGGTAGGTCGTGATGACGGGTATGCGCTTGGTCTCGACCGGACTCGACTTCCCCATCGGCATGGCTCGGTCTCCTCTCGCACGGCGGTCGGTGCCCGGGGTGGGACTCGAACCCACACGTCCCGAGGGACCGGCGTTTTTAGGACGCCTCCGTCTGCCGTTCCGGCACCCGGGCCGTCCTCAGGATAGGCGCTCGCCCGCACCGATGTTCCTTCCCCGATACGTGTCCGCCACCCGCGAGGCTCCTCGCGAACCGTTCGGCCGATCCGTCCGTATAGCCCGCAGAGAGTTCCGCCTTCGGCTCCGGCGCCCGCTGGGAGGTTCGACGATGCGACCTCGTTGGGTTGGCTTGGCCCTCGTCCTGGGGTTCCTCGTGATCGCCGCCATCGCGACCCTGTCGGGCGGCGCAGCGGCGGCCACCGGCGTCTCGATCGTCGACAACGCCTTCTCTCCGTCGAGCGTCAGCATCGCCGTCGGCGATACCGTCACCTGGACCTGGACGGGCTCCAACATGCACAGCACGACCTCGGACTCGGGACAGGCCGACTCGTGGGACTCGGGGATCAAGACGTCGGGGACCTTCTCGCACACGTTCAACACCGCGGGCAGCTTCACCTACCACTGCAACGTCCACGCGAGCATGCACGGCACGGTGGTCGTCGGCAGCACCTCCCCGTCCCCGACGACCTCTCCCTCGCCCACGTCGCCGCCGCCCACACCGACGCTCTCGGTCGCCGATGCCTCGGCGCGCGAGACGGGCGGCGCACTGCACTTCCAGGTCTCGCTCTCGGCCTCGTCGAGCGGAGACGTGAGCGTGGACTTCGCCACGGCCGACGGGACCGCCACCGCGGGCACCGATTACGACGCGACGAGCGGGACCCTCACGATCGGAGCGGGACAGACGGTCGGCACGATCGACGTCCCCGTGCTCCCGGACCTCGAGAACGAGGGCGACGAGCACCTCTCGCTGACGCTGAGCATCCCATCCGGAGCCACCATCGCCGACGGGCTCGCGTCGGGAACGATCCGCAACGACCCGTGCACCCTTCGGGGCAATGGCAAGGCGAACACGCTCGGCGGCACCGCCGGCACCGACGTGATCTGTGGAGGAGGGGGTGCCGACGTGCTTGAGGGCCTCGGCGGCGCCGATCGCCTGCTCGGCGGAGGCGGGGACGACCGGATCTCGGGCGGCGGTGCGGGAGACGAGATCGTGGGTGGCAAGGGCTCCGACGTCCTCGGCGGCGGCGGTGGTGCGGACACCCTGAACGGCAAGGACGGCGTGGAGGGGAACGACACGCTGAAGGGCGGTCCCGGCGACGACGCCTGCCGCGCCGACCACAGGGATGCCAAGACGTCGTGCTAGCGAGCGATCACGACGTCGAGATCGTGACGTTCTCGATGTAGACGGCCTGCGCGGGCTGCTGGCCGGCGATCCCGCCGTTCGGATCCTGGATCGGGAGCTGCTGGATCGTCTTCGCGACGTCGAGCCCCGAGACGACCGTGCCGAAGACGGTGTACGCCGGGTTCGCGTCCAGGTTGTGGCCGTTCTCGCCCGTGATCAGGAAGAACTGGCTCCCGCCGGTGTTCGGGCCGGCGTTCGCCATCGCGAACGTGCCGGGGCCGTAGGTGTCCTTGCCGGTGAGCTCATCGGGGATCGAGTAGCCGGGGCCTCCGGAGCCGGTGCCCGTCGGGTCGCCGCCCTGAAGGACGTCGATGCTCGTATCGATGCGGTGGATCCGCTGACCGTCGAAGAAGCCCTGCTGCGCGAGGAACACGAACGAGTTCACCGTCTGGGGCGCCTGGTCCGCCAGGAGCTCGATCACGATGTCGCCGCAGGAGGTCTGCAGCGTCGCCGTATAGGTTTTGCCCTTCTCGAGCACCTGCTTCGGGGCCGAGAACTGCGGCTTGGGATCCATCGCTCCCTTGGGGACGGAGCCCCCGCAGGCCACCTCGGCCGGGCCGGCCGTCGGGTCCACCGTGCCCGTCTGCTTGCCGGGCTTCGTCGAACCGGTCGAGCCCGTCGCGCCGGTCGCCCCCGAGGTCCCCGAGGCGCCGGTCGCGCCGCTGATCCCGGTGGCGCCCGTCGCGCCCGAGGCCAACGGGGTCGTCTCGTCGCCTCCGGTGAAGAAGAGTGCGAAGACCACGATCCCGATGGCCACCAGGCCGACGACGGCGCCGACCGCGATCGCGGCGCTCTTCCTGCGCTCCTTCGCGCGGCGCTCGGCCCGGCGGCGCTCGTACTGCTTCGCGAGTTGACGGTCTCGGCTCTTGGGCATCGGCCAGGAAGGTTACCGAACAGAGCGGACTTCGCTCACCCCGCGTCGCCGGCGAGCATCTCGAGGACGAGGCCGTCCAGGATGTCGGTCTCGGAGACGAGGGTGCGGTCGAAGCCGAAACGGCGCATCACCCGCACGAGCGTCAGCGCGCCGGCCACGATCACGTCGCCGCGTCCGGGTGCCATCACCGGCAGGACGGCTCGCTGGGCGTTCGTCATCGCTACGAGATCGCGCAGCACGCGCTCGGCCTCCGTCCGCGAGAGCCAGGTGCGGTGGATGCGCTCGGGATCGTAGAACGGCAGGTCGAGCGCGATCGCCTGCATCGTCGTCGCGGTGCCGGCGACGGACACGAACGTCCGGGCCCGGTCGACCGGAACGCGGCGCTCGACGTCGTCGAGGACGATCTCGATCGAGGCCGCCATCGCCTCCAGCTCGGCCGGGCTCGGCGGGTCGGCCGTGATGAACCGCTCGGTGAGACGCACGCTCCCCATCTGCGTCGAGACGGCGGCGATCGACTCGCGTTCGCCGACCACGAACTCGGTCGAGCCCCCGCCGATGTCGAGCACCAGGTACGGCGGCTCGGCGCCCTCGACGTCCAGGTTCGCGGTCCCGCCGAGGAACGAGAGCGCAGCCTCGTGCTCGCCGGTGATCACCTCGAGCCGCGACCCCGCGTGCTCGAGCACGGAGCGCTCGTACGCATCCCGGTTCCTCGCGTCGCGCACCGCGCTCGTGGCGCCGACCCGGATGCGTTCCGCGTGGAGGGCGCGCGCTCGCCGGCAGTACATCGCGAGCACGTCGACGGTGCGGCGCAGGGCTTCCGGCGCGATGCGCCCGGTCTCGTCGACCCCTTCCCCGAGCCGCGTGATGACCATGTCCCGTGCGAGATCGCGGGAACCGTCCGACCCGTCGGGCTCCACCACGAGCAGCCTGATCGAGTTCGTCCCCTGATCGACGGCCGCGACGCGACCGGCGCCGACCTCGTGGAACGGCTCGATCTGGGTCGCCACCCACGAACCGACGGGATCTTCGCCGCCGGCGATGTGGTTCGCGTAGTGCGCGTGGAGGCACTTCACACCGGTGCGCGTGCCGCCGACGCCGCCCCACGGACGTGCCTCGGGCTCGTCCCTCGCGCGTTCGGTCGCGTACGCCTCGTGCGTCGCGCTGAGTGCTGCCGCGAGCGCGGGCTCGGCATCGACGCGGGCGTTCAGTCGCGCGATCGCGCCCTCCGATTCCACCCGGGACACCGCCTTGACGGCGACCGGGCACGTGAGCCAGAAGAGCGTCGGGAACGGATGCCCCTCCGCGTCCACCGGATGGTTACGGATCACGAGCGGGTGACCATCGGGGCAGCGTGCGACGACCGAGAACCGTGTGGTCGGCTCGCGTCCGAGCTGCTCGTGCACGAGGGAGAGGTCGCTGCCGCGGAGCTCGCCCACGGGGGGCGCTACTTGCGCTTGTGCTCGACGGAGCGCTTGAAGTCCACCTGGCGCTCCTCGCTCTGCCGCATGAACTTCTTCAGCCGAGCCTCGAAGTCCGGGTCCGCTCCCCGGCGCTGTCGCTGCGGTGGCGGGTCCTGCAGAGCCTTGATCGAGAGATCGATCTTGCCGTCCTCCTTGATGGCGATGACCTTCGCCTGGACGACGTCGCTCTCGCGGAGGTGGTCGTGCACGTCCCGCACGTAGTTGCGGTCGATCTCGGAGATGTGGACCAACCCGACCTTGCCGCCCTCGAGGGTGAGGAACGCCCCGTAGGGCGTGATACGCGTGACGGTCCCCTCGATGACCGCGCCAACCTCCAGATCCGCCAGAGCTGCCCCTTCCCTCGACCCGGCCGCCCGCACGTCGCGGGGGCCCGGGGCGGCCACTATCCCATCGGCCCGTTCGGGCCGTCAATACACGCCGGTCTGGCTGCGCTTCTGCACGCCTCGTGCCGATACCTGCCGGGAGATGGCGATCGGCGAGGGCTTCGACGGCGTGCTCGCGGCCGCTCGGCTGGGTGCCGAGTGGGCCTGGCGAGCGCTGTACTCGGACACGGCCCCGGACCTCCTCCGCTACGCGCGCGCGAGCCGCGTGCGCGATCCGGAAGACGTGGTCGGGGACGCGTTCCTGCGGGCCGTCGGCGCCATCGCGACCTTCGATGGAGGTGAGCGCGCCTTTCGGGCGTGGATGTTCACCCTCACACGGCACCTGATCGTTGACGAGCATCGCACGGTCGTCCGTCGCCGGACCGAGCCCCTGCCGCCCGAGGTCCTGGCCGAGATCGTCCCCCGGGGCGATAGCGAGGCCGAAGCGATGCGCGCCCTCGCCGAGGAGCGCGTCCGATCGCTGATCGAGCGCCTGACGGGGGACCAACGCGACGTCCTGCTCCTCCGTATCCTCGGCGGCTTCAAGGTCGAGGAGGTCGCGGCCGTCGTGGGCAAGCGGCCGGGGGCCGTCAAGGCGCTCCAGGCCCGGGGCATCGCGGCGATCCGACGGCTGCTCGAGCTCGGGGCCGTGACCCTTTGAGGCCCTCGGACGTTCCTCCCCATGAGATGAGCGGTCACGACGACGACGGCTTCGAGCGCCTGCTCCGGGGCGACACCCCGGGAACCTCCGCGGAGCGGGACCTCGGCGCGTTCGTCGACGACGTGCGTGAGGCCTTCCCGGCGCAGCCGCTGCTGGCCGGGGACGTCCACCTCGTCCGGATCACGGAGGCCGCTCGACTCCTCGCCGACAAGGGCGACCCGGTCGCGAGGCCGGTCAGCAACGCCGCGGAGCGTGTCAGGCACGCGTCCGGGCTGCCGAAGCGAAGGGAGACGATCGTGAGGGTGCCGGTGTACAGATCGCTCGCGGCGAAGGTGGTCGCGGGGCTCGTGGTGTTGCTGTCGATGTTCGGGGGCGTGGCGTTCGCCGGGGCGCTCCCGGGCGGCGTCCAGGACAAGGTCGCGAACGCGGTCGCCGCGGTCGTCGACCTTCCCGGTAGCGACGACGCGGTTACGACCGACGAGCCCGCCGACCCGGTCGAGACCGAGAGCCCCGACCCGGCCGAGACCGAGGATCCCGTCGAAACCGAGAGTCCGGACCCGGCCGCGAGCGAGTCCGACGGCCAGGGCGAGGACGGCGACAACCAGGGCGAGGACGACACGACGACCGTGACCGAGACCGGGTCCGACGACCAGGGCGAGGACGGCGACAACCAGGGCGAGGACGGCGACAACCAGGGTGAGGACGAGTCCGGTTCGACCTCGTCCGAGACCGAGACGGGATCCGACGACCAGGGTGACGACCAGGGCGACACCCAGGACGGAACCGAGACCGACGACCAGGATCAGAACGAGCAGTAGGGCGGGTCGGCCTCTCGGAGCGATCCGAGCTCGACGGCAAGGCCGGTTCGGAACGGGAAACGATCAGGCGGGTGGCCCTCCACCCGCCTGATCCGTTCCTCGGGTGATCCCTCTTTCAGCAGTCGCCGGGAGCCGGCGTGACGCCGGGGACGACGAGGGCGATCTCGCCCGGTCGCACCATGCCGAGGCACTCGCGTGCGAGACGCTCGAGCTCGGCGGGGTCGTGGAGGGCCGCGATCTGCGTGCGGAGCGATGCGTTCTGCTGCTCGAGCCGTGCGGCCTGATGCTCGAGATCGTCGATCCGTCCGCGCTGAGCGAAGTACTGGCGCGCGGGGACCAGCGTCAGGAGCGCCAGGAGCGCCATCGCGACGAGCAGCGCCGCGGCTCGGCCGGTGAGGCGGGGTCGGTCGCGCTCGAGGGTCCGCGATCCCGCGCTCACCCGCCGGCCTTCCGCAGCGTCGCGGGGCCGGCGTAGCGGGCGGTGTCGCCGAGCTCCTCCTCGATCCGGAGCAGGCGGTTGTACTTCGCGGTCCGTTCGGCGCGGGCGGGCGCGCCGCTCTTGATCTGTCC
>JBLNAW010000106.1:0-2823 GCA_050259555.1 Solirubrobacterales bacterium | reverse complement strand
GCGGTCATGGCCGTGTTCGGCGTGCCCGACGTGCACGAGGACGACGCCCTGCGCGCGGCCCGCGCGGCCGTCGAGCTCCGGTCGTCGGTGGCCGCGCTCGGCGACGAGCTCGAGCGCACCTGGGGTGCCCGCCTGCAGATCAGGACCGGCGTCAACACCGGCGACGTCGTGGCGGGTGACCCCGCCGCGGGCCAGACGTTCGTCTCCGGCGATCCCGTGAACGTCGCGGCGCGTCTCGAGCAGGCCGCGCAGCCAGGCGAGATCCTGCTCGGTGCGCAGACCCTGGCGCTCGTCCGGGACGCGGTCCGAGCCGAGCCGGTCGAACCCCTGTCGCTGAAGGGGAAGACCGAGCCGGTCCCGGCGTTCCGCCTGCTCGAGGTCCTTCCCGGTGCGCCGGCCTTCTCTCGGCGACTGGACTCGCCGATGCTCGGCCGCGATGCCGAGCTCGCGACGGTCCTGGACGCGTTCGAGCGCGCGACACGGGGGCCCGGCTGCGAGCTCGTCACGATCGTCGGTGTCGCGGGCGTGGGCAAGTCCCGGCTGATCAAGGAGGTGTCCTCGCGACTGGCCGACCGGGCGCGGGTCCTCATCGGCCGCTGCCTGTCGTACGGGGAGGGCATCACGTTCTGGCCGGTCGCCGAGATCGTGAAGCAGGCGGCCGGCATCGGCGACACGGATCCGCCGGACGAAGCGGTGGCGAAGGTCCGTGCCATGCTCTCCACGCACGAGATCGAGCACGCCTCCCTCGCCGCGGAGCGGATCGGGGCGGCGATCGGTCTCGGGCACGCCTCGGGAGACATCCAGGAGACGTTCTGGGCGTTCCGTCGATCGCTCGAGGCGCTCGCGGCCGATCGGCCGCTCGTCGCCGTGATCGACGACATCCACTGGGCCGAGCCGACGCTCCTCGATCTCCTCGAGTACGTCGCCGGGTTCAGCCGAGGCCATCCCCTCCTCCTGCTCTGCACGGCTCGGCCCGAGCTTCGCGAGGACCACCCCAGGTGGGGCCGGGCGGGGACGGTCGTCCCGCTCGAGCCGCTCGGACCGACCGAGAGCGAGCAGCTGATCCAGAACCTGCTCGGGAGCGCGCGGCTGCCGGCCGATGTCCAGGCCCGCGTCGTGGACTCCGCCGAGGGCAACCCGCTCTTCGTCGAGGAGATGCTGCGGATGCTGATCGACGAGGGGCTCCTCCGTCGAGACGACGGGCACTGGGTCCCGACGGCCGACCTGTCCGAGGTCTCCACGCCGGGGACGATCCACGCGCTCATCGCCGCTCGCCTCGACCGACTCGAGGAGGAGGAGCGGGCGGTCATCCAGCGGGCCTCCGTCGTGGGCAAGGTCTTCTACTGGGGCGCGGTGACCGAGCTGTCGCCGGAGGGCGCTCGAGCGACGGTGGGCGGGAACCTCCAGACCCTCGTCCGCAAGGAGCTGATCCTCCCCGAGTCCTCGCCGTTCGCCGGCGAGGATGCGTTCCGCTTCAGCCACATCCTCGTCCACGACACGGCCTACGGATCGACGCCGAAGCGGATGCGTGCCGACCTGCATGAGCGGTTCGCGTCGTGGCTCGAGCGGGCGTCCGGACCTCGGCTCCTCGAGTTCGAGGAGATCGTCGCCTACCACCTCGAGGTCGCCTATCGGTGCCTCGCGGAGCTCGGCCCGATCGACGAGCACGGACGGGCGGTCGCATCCAGGGCGGCCGCGCGGCTCGAAGCCGCGGGACGCAGGGCGTTCGCCCGCGGCGACACGCCGGCGGCCGCGAGCCTGCTGTCCCGAGCGGCCGAGCTGCTCCCCGAGCGCGATCCCGCCCGGGTGGAACTGCTCCCGGAGCTCGGCGCGGTGCTGACCGAGACCGGGGCCTGGCAGGAGGCGATGGCGGTGCTCTCGGAAGCGGTCGAGCTGGCCACGGCCCTCGGCCATCGACGATCCGAAGCGCTCGCGATCGTGCGGCTGCTGTTCATCCACCTGCACGCCGGGCGGTTCGCCTCGAACGACGAGGCCGTTCCGGCCCTGGATCGCGCGGTGGCGATCTTCGAGGAGCTCGGAGACGACGGCGGGCTCGTGGAGGGTTGGGTCCTCCGCGCTTCCATCGAGTTCTGGACCGGCCGGGCGGACCGTGCGGTGATGGCGGTCGATCGGGCGATCGAGCACGCGCGGCGGGCGAACGACCTCCGCCGTGAAGCGGCGGCCCTGCGGACGCGCTCGTTCTGGCAGGTCTGGGGGCCCGCGCCGGCGGACGAGGTCGCGGGGATCCTGGAGGGACTCATGGGCGGGCCCGCCGCGGCTCACCCGCTCCCTCGAGCGCAGATCCTCCGGATGCGGGCGATCGTCGAGGCGTGGCGTGGGCGTTTCGACGTTGCGCGCGAACTGGTGGAGGCGGCGACCTCGCTCGTCGAGGAATACGGCGCCGGCATGGATCACGCGACCTGCGCGATCGCCGCGGGGTACGTCGCGCTGCTGCAGGGCGAGCCCGATGTGGCGGAACGGCGATACGGGGAGGCCGTGGACTTCTTCCGCGAGATCGGCGATCTCGGGCACCTCTCCAGCTACGCCCCCGCGCAGGCCGAGGCCCTCGCCGCGCTCGGGCGTGACGACGAAGCGCTCGCCCTCACGGAGGAAGCCGAACGGGCGAGCATCGAGGGCGACGCCGACGCACAGGTCCACTGGCGTCGCGTGCGAGCCCGGATCTTGGCTCGCCGAGGTCGGCTCGACGAGGCCGTGCGTCTCGCGACCGAGGCGGCGGATCAGGCTCGCCCGACGGACGACCTCGACAAACGGGGCAAGGCCCTGGTCGACCTGGCCGAGGTCCTCCGGCTCGCCGGTCGGTCC
>JBLNAW010000105.1:0-5078 GCA_050259555.1 Solirubrobacterales bacterium | reverse complement strand
TGTAGATCGAGCTCGAGAGCCCGTATCCGTGGCCGTTCGCGAGCGCCATCGCCTCGTCGAACGTGCCGAAACTCGCGACGCCGACGAGCGGTCCGAAGGTCTCGGTCCGCGCGAGGTCGTCCTCGAGCCTCACGCCGTCGACGATCGTCGGATGGACGTAGAGGCCGGCCGCGGGATCGCCGACGAAGCCCTCGCGCGGGTTCGCGCGCCTGATCCGCCCGGTCCCGCTCGAGCCGTGGAGCGTGTGGTGCGGCCGCACGAGCCCGAGCCACTCGTCCACGAACCGGTCGCAGAAGCGCTCGGAGATCATCGGGCCGTACAGGACGTCCTGCGTCGGGTCGCCGATCGGCGCCTCCTCGACGGCCTTCGCGAACCGCGCGAGGAAGTCGTCGTGGACGGCCTCGTGCACGATCGCCGTCCCGAGCGACGTGCACCGCTGCCCCGCCGTGCCGAACCCGCTGAACAGGGAGCCCTCGACCGCGAGATCCAGATCGGCATCGGGCATCACGACGAGCGGGTTCTTGCCGCCGAGCTCGAGGCACGCCGACTGGAGGTGTCGCCCGCAGAGCTCGCCGATCCGCCGGCCGACGTCCGTCGAGCCGGTGAACCCGACCTTGTCGAGGAGGCCCTCGCCGAGCGCACGCTCGAGCCCCTCGAACGTGGTCGGCCCATCGGCGAGCACCAGGTTGAAGACACCGTCGGGGAGCCCGGCGTGCAGGAACAGCTGCGCGAAGGCCTCGGCGACCGTCGGCGTGTACTCGGCGGGCTTCCACACGACCGCGTTGCCGCAGAGCAAGGCGGGCACGAGGTACCAGGACGGCACCGCGACCGGGAAGTTGCCGGCCGTCACGATCGCCGCGACGCCGATCGGCGCGCGGAACGTGAACAGCTGCTTGTCCGGGAGCTCGCTCGGCACGGTCATGCCGTAGAGACGCCGACCCTCAGAGACGAAGAAGTTGCAGGTGTCGACCGCCTCCTGCACCTCGCCGCGGGACTCGGCGATCGGCTTGCCGATCTCGCGCGTGATCATCGCGGCGAGCGTCTCGAGGTTGGCCTCGACCAGGCGGCCGAGCTGCTGGATCGCCCGCCCGCGGACGGGGGCCGGCACGTGCGCCCACGCGCGTTGCGCTGCACGGGCGGCGCGGCAGGCATCCACGAACGTCGTCGCGTCCCCGAGACCGGCCTCGGCCACGACCTCGTCGAGACGCGCCGGGTTCCGGATCGAGACCGTTCCCCCGGGGGAACCCTGGACCGGCTGCCCGCCGACGATCGAGGCGACGGTCCTCACGACGTCATGAAGGCCCAGGCCTGCTCGGCGAGCGCGGGCCAGCGCCTCGCGTGCTCGAGCGGCACCAGGACCCAACCCTTCATCGCGCGGCCGGCCATCGGCTCGAACGCCTCGACGCCCTTCAGCCGCAAGGCCTTCACGGTGCCGTCCTCGCCGAGCTTGAACGTCATCGCGTCGCCGTACGTGCCGGCGAACACCTTGTCGCGCACCTTCACGATCGGCATGCCGAACATCGAGCCCTTCTTCGCCCCGCGCTCGAGGAAGGGTCCGATCACCCGCTCGTAGCGGGCGAGGGCATCCGGTCCGGTCCGGACCATCTTCGGCACGGGGCAGATGGTACGCGGCGGCCGAGCGAGCGGGAACCCCCCGCCGCTCGATATCGTGAGCCCCGATGGACGAGACGTTCGCGAAGGAGATGACGGCCGGCTACACGACGGATCAGCCGGCGGTCGTCCTCGGCAGCCCGATGCTCGACGGCGAGATCCTCACGAACGTCCGGGTCACGCTCCCGCTCTCGACGACGAATCGCCACGGCCTCATCGCCGGGGCGACCGGGACGGGCAAGACGAAGACCCTGCAGCTCATGGCCGGACAGCTGTCGGCCGCGGGCGTCCCGGTGTTCGTCGCCGACGTGAAGGGTGATCTCACCGGACTCGCGGCGCCGGGCGACGCGGGCGACGCGCGGCTCCAGGAACGCGCGACTTCGCTCGCGTGGACCTTCGATCCGGGTTCGCATCCGGTCGAGCTGCTCTCGCTCACGGGGGCGCTCGGCGCGCCGGTGCGGGCGACCGTCTCCTCGTTCGGACCGCTGCTGCTCGGCAAGGTGATGGACCTGAACGAGACGCAGACCTCGGTGCTCTCGATGGTGTTCGCGTACTGCGACGACAACGACCTGGCCCTGCTGGATCTCGAGGACCTCCGCACGACCCTTCAGTACCTCACGTCGGACGAGGGCAAGCCGGCGCTCGAGCAGTACGGCGGCATGTCGAAGGCGACCGTCGGCGTCCTGCTCCGCTCGCTCGTCACGATGGAGCAGGAGGGCGTCGGCGGGTTCTTCGGCGAGCCGGCGTTCGACGTCGAGGACCTGATCCGCACCACGCCAGAGGGCGCCGGCGTGATCAGCATCCTCGAGCTCTCCGATGTGATGGCCAAGCCGAGACTGTTCAGCACGTTCATGCTGTGGATGCTGGCGCAGCTCTACCAGTCCCTGCCCGAGATCGGCGACGTGCCGCAGCCGAAGCTCGCGTTCTTCTTCGACGAGGCGCACCTGCTGTTCGCCGACGCCTCGGACGCTTTGATGGAGCAGATCGAGCTCACCGCCCGCCTTATCCGCTCGAAAGGGATCGGCGTGTACTTCGTCACGCAGTCGCCGACCGACGTGCCGAGTTCGGTGCTCTCGCAGCTCGGGAACCGGATCCAGCACGCGCTCCGAGCGTTCACGCCCCAGGACGCCGACGACCTCCGCAAGACCGCCCGGACGTTCCCGAAGACCGAGCACTACGACGTCGAGGAGACGATCACGTCGCTCGGGATCGGCGAGGCGCTCGTGACGGTGCTCTCGAGTAAGGGCGTGCCGAGCCCGCTCGCCGCCACCCGACTCGTGCCGCCGGACTCCCGCATGGCGCCGGCGGATCCGGTGATGCTCGGGTCGCTGATCGACGGCAGTCCGCTCCGCATCAAGTACCTCGCGGCGCCGGATCGCGAGAGCGCGCACGAGATCCTCTCCGCTCGGATCGCCGCGGCGAAGGAGGCCTCGGCTCCACCCCCGACCGTCACGGTCGAGGGACCCGGCGGTGCGAAGCGCCGCCGTTCGACGACGCCACGCAAGCCGTCGAGCACCGAGAAGTCCAACACCCAGCGCGCGATCGAGGCCGGTCTGAAGACCGTCTCCTCCTCCGAGGGGCAGCGCACGATCCGCGTCCTGTTCGGCACGCTCTTCGGAAAGAAGTAACCCGAGCCCGATCCGAGTACCCCCGAGCGGCCCACTTCCGACCTCCTGGTCCCGGGGATATCGTCGTTCGACCGTGTACCCACCCCCAGGTCCCGTTCCCCGCATGACGAGGAGATCGCCGTGAAGAGCATCCGTCGAGGCTCCGGCCTCATCGTCCTGTCGCTCATGGCCGGCCTGCTGGCCTGGGGCGCCGTTCCCGCCTCGGCCGCCGAGGCGCGCATCCGGCGCGTCGCGCGCCCCATCGCCGGGCGCTACATCGTCGCCCTGCGTCCCAGCCTCGTGAGCCGTCCTGCGATCACCACCGATGCCGTGGTCTCGGCGCACGGTGGGACCGTGACCCACGTCTACACCTCGGCGCTCCGGGGCTTCTCGGCCACGATGTCCGCCGAGCAGGCGGCCGCGACGAGCCTGGATCCGCGCGTCGCCTACGTCGAGCAGGACGGGGTCGTCTCGGTCTCGACCACTCAGACGCCGGCGACGTGGGGCCTCGACCGGATCGATCAGCGGAACCTCCCGCTCGACGGCAGCTACACGTACACGCCGACCGGTGCGGGCGTCACGGCCTACGTGATCGACACCGGCATCCGATCCACGCACACGGAGTTCGGCGGCCGCGCGATCAGCGGCTACGACGCGGTGGACGGCGGCGCGGCGACCGACTGTCACGGCCACGGCACCCACGTGGCCGGCACGATCGGCGGCTCGACCTACGGCGTGGCGAAGGGCGTGACGCTCGTCGCCGTGCGCGTGCTCGACTGCAACGGATACGGCACGGACTCGGGCGTCATCGCCGGCGTGGACTGGGTCACCGCCGACCACGACCCGGGTGAGGCCGCGGTCGCGAACATGAGCCTCGGCGGCGGGGCCTCGACCGCGCTCGACACCGCGGTCGCCAACTCGATCTCCGATGGCGTCACGTACTCGATCGCCGCCGGGAACGGCAACATCTTCGGCTTCGCGGTGGACGCCTGCACCACGTCGCCCGCGCGGGTGCCCTCGGCGCTCACGGTGAGCGCCACGAACTCGAGCGACACGAAGGCGTCGTGGGCGAACTACGGCACCTGCGTCGATCTGTTCGCGCCGGGTGTCTCGATCACGTCGGCGTGGAACACGAGCGACACGGCGACGGCGACCCTCAGCGGCACCTCGATGGCGGCCCCGCACGTCGCGGGGGTCGCCGCCCTGTACCTGCAGGGGAACCCGAGCGCCACGCCCTCGCAGGTCGGCTCGGCGATCACCGGGAGCGCGACGACCGGCGTCGTGCTCTCGGCGGGGACGGGCTCGCCGAACCGCTTGCTGTACTCGTTGCTGACGGCGTCACCTCCGCCCCCTCCCCCTCCACCGAGCGGGATCACCCTCACGGTCTCGGAGAGCACGAACGGGGCGGGCCGCCACCGGGCGTTCCTCTCGTGGTCGGGAGCGACCTCGTCGAGCGTCACCGTGTTCCGCAACTCGGCGCTCCTCACGACGACCGCGAACGACGGCGCCTATACCGACAGCCTGGGCAAGCGATCGGGCACCTTCGCGTACCAGGTGTGCGACGCCGGAACCCTGACCTGCTCGAATACGGCCTCGGTAACGTTCTGACTCAAGGGTGCCTCGCGGATCGCGCCCCGGGAGGAGTATGGGACGGCGCCACACTCGAGCGCGAGGACGGGGCCGCGGCCGACCGAGTGGACCGGTGGCGGTTCGCCGGGGCAGGATCCGCCTGAGGACGAGGGGGCTATCTGATGAGACGGTCGCTCATCGCTGCGGCGGCGCTCGGTCTGCTGGCGGTCGCCACGCCTGCGTGGGCAGCCAGCGTGAAGGTGAACGCGGGCGACGATGCGATCGCATGGA
>JBLNAW010000104.1:0-4322 GCA_050259555.1 Solirubrobacterales bacterium | reverse complement strand
GGCCGGACACGCGCTCGGCCTCGAGCTCGGGGACGATGCGGCCGGCGAGGACCTTGCCGAGCTCGACCCCCCATTGATCGAACGGGTCGATGTTCCAGATCGCCGCCTGGGTGAAGACCTTGTGCTCGTAGAGCGCGATCAGCTGGCCGAGCACGCTCGGCGTGAGCTCGGACGCGAGGATCGTCGTGGTCGGCCGGTTGCCCACGAAGGTGCGGTGCGGGACCTGTCCGGGCGGCACGCCGTCGGCCTCGACCTCCTCGCGCGTGCGGCCGAACGCGAGCGCCTCCGCCTGCGCGAGCAGGTTCGCGACGAGCAGATCCTGGTGAGGACCGAGGTCGCGCTCGGGCCGCGCGATCCCGATGAGGTCGATCGGCACGAGCTTCGTGCCTTGGTGCAGGAGCTGGAAGTAGGCATGCTGCCCGTTCGTGCCGGGCGTTCCCCAGACGACCGCGCCGGTCTGGACCCCGACCGGCTCGCCGTCGAGGTCGACCGACTTGCCGAGCGACTCCATGTCGAGCTGCTGCAGGTAGGAGGGGAAGCGCTCGAGCCGCCGGCTGTACGGCACGACGGCATGGGTGTCGGCGCCGAGGAACGTGCCGTACCAGGTCCACAGCAGGCCGAGGATCACCGGCAGGTTGCGCTCGAACGGCGCGGTGCGGAAGTGCTCGTCCATCAGGTGGAAGCCGCCGAGCAGCTCGCGGAAGCGCTCGGGCCCGATCGCGAGCATGAGGGACAGGCCGATCGCCGAGTCGAGCGAGTACCGGCCGCCGACCCAGTCCCAGAACCCGAACACGTTCGAGGGGTCGATGCCGAACGCCCGGACCTCGGCCTCGTTGGTCGAGACGGCGACGAAGTGCTCGGCCACCGCGGGTTCACCGAGGCCCTCGACGAGCCACGTCCGCGCGGTGCGCGCGTTCGTGAGCGTCTCGAGCGTCGTGAACGTCTTCGAGGACACGACGAACAACGTCTCGGCCGGGTCGAGGTCGTGCGTCGCCTCCCAGACGTCGGTGCCGTCGACGTTCGAGACGAACCGGACCGTCATCGAGCGGTCACTGACGTTCTTCAGGGCTTCGTACGCCATCGCGGGCCCGAGGTCCGAGCCGCCGATCCCGATGTTCACGACGTTGCACAGCCGCCGTCCCGTCGAGCCCGACCGCGCGCCCGAGCGCACCGCGTCCGCGAACGCGCCCATCCGATCGAGGACCTCGTGGACCTCGGGCACGACGTCGTGGCCGTCGGCGCGGATCACCGCGTCGCGAGGCGCGCGGAGGGCGACGTGGAGGGCGGCGCGGTCCTCGGTGGTGTTGACGTGCTCGCCGGCGAACATCGCGTCGATCCGCTCCCGGAGGCCGGCTGCGTGAGCCAGCCGCAAGAGGTGATGCATCGTCTGGTCGGTGACGAGGTCCTTCGAGTGGTCCAGGACGAGGTCGCCGACCTCGAGCGTCATACGCTCGGCGCGGCCCGGGTCCTCGTCGAAGAGCTCGCGCAACGTGGTGCGAGCCCACACGCGGCGATGCGCCTCGAGCGCGCCCCACTCGGGCGTGCGCTCGATCCTCATCCGGTCTTCTCCACGTGACCGCCGAACCCCTGCCGCATCGCCGACAGGACCCGGTCGCCGAACCCGGCTCCGCCCTGCGAGGCGAAGCGCTCGAACAGCGCCGCCGAGAGCACGTGCGCGGGGACGCCGAGCTCGACGGCCGCCTGCACGGTCCATCGTCCCTCGCCCGAGTCCGACACGCGCCCGCCGAAGCCCTCGAGCCCGGGGTCGCGGTGCAGGGCCGCGGCGGTGAGGTCGAGGAGCCACGAGCTCACGACGCTGCCGCGGCGCCAGAGCTCGGCGATCTCGGCGACGTCGAGATCGTAGCGGTAGGTATCGGCGTTGCGCAGCGGTGCGGTCTCGGCGTCGGCCGCTCGCTCGACCGAGCCCGCGTTCGCGTGCTCCAGCACGTTCAGGCCCTCGGCGTAGGCGGCCATCAACCCGTACTCGATGCCGTTGTGGACCATCTTCACGAAGTGTCCGGCGCCCGACGGGCCGCAGTGCAGGTAGCCGGCCGCGGCGGTGCCGGCGGCCGCCGCCTCGCGGCCGGGGGTCGGTGGCACGGCCGCCTCTCCCGGCGCGAGCGCGGCGAAGACCGGATCGAGACGTTCCACCGGCTCACGCTCGCCCCCGATCATCAGGCAGAAGCCGCGCTCGAGCCCGAACACGCCGCCGCTCGTGCCGACGTCGAGGTAGTGGACCCCTCGGTCGGCGTACCGAGCGGCTCGCTCGACGTCGTCCCGGTAGTAGGAGTTGCCACCGTCGATGATCACGTCGTCCGGCGCGAGCAGCTCGGCGAGGGCGTCGGCGGTCGAGCCGGCGAACGCCGCCGGGACCATGATCCACACCGCCCTCGGCGCCTGCAGCCTGCCGACGAGGTCCTCGAGCGAGGACGCCGGGATCGCGCCCTCGTCCCCGAGCGCCCGGACCGCGTCGGCGCTCACGTCGAAGCCGACGACCTCGTGGCCGTGCCGCATCAGCCGGCGCGTGAGGTTCGCCCCCATGCGCCCGAGTCCCACCATGCCGATCCGCATCGCGCTCGCCTCGTCCTTCCGCGTCAGCCGTCGGGGCCGCACATGCGTCCCGCTCCTGCGCCGACCCTACCGCGCGCAACTCGGTCGGGCTCGCGCCCCGTTCCGTTCACATCCTCGATACGCTCGCGTCTGGAACGCGGTTCACCGGCCGAAGACCAGCCTGCCTCGACCGAGCACGAGGAGCGGAGCGTGGAGGATCTGATCAGGGTGTAGGGAGCGAGCTGGTGCCTCGACCGCTGCCCGGCATCGGGATCCGCGCGTACCTGGAGGCGCAGGAGTCCAAGCCCGTCCACATGACGTGAGGAGCGAGATGGAGCCGCAGGAGATCTTCGAGCTCATCATCAAGGCCGACGAGAAGCTGAAGTACGCGCACGAGGACAACGCCGGGGTGCGGCGCGGGCAGGCGAGGGATCTGCTCGAGCGGGCCCGGACGGCCGCCGTCGAGATCGGGAACGACGCGCTCGTGCAGCAGGTCGAGACGCGCCTGGGCGACCTCGGGGAAGCAGAGGCATGAGCGACCGCCGCCCGACCCCGCTCGACCCGTACCCCGAGCCGCGACAGACCGAGGAGACGGGGGACGAGCAGGCCTCCCCTCCCGAGCTCGGCACGGACGCGATCGCGATCCTCGAGGGCCGCACGTTCATGTTCTCCGACGTGCGCGGCGACGTGCCGCCCGGGTCGGTGGGCGGGCTGCTGCACGACGACACGCGTTTCCTCTCCTGTTGGGAGCTGACGCTGAACGGCATGCCGCTCTCGCCGCTCCGGTCGCGGGCGGTCGATTACTACTCGGCCGCCTTCTTCCTCACGAATCCCGAGACGACCGGCCTGCGCGCGAGCACGCTCACGATCCGACGCCTCCGCTTCGTCGGCGGCGGCCTGCACGAGCAGATCTCCGTGTACAACCCGACGCCGGCGCCCGTCCGCTTCGAACTTCGTCTTTCGGCCGGCGTCGACTTCGCGGACCTGTTCGAGGTGAAGAGCCGGGTGCGTGACCGGAGCGCGTCGATCGACGTCGAGCACGATCCGCAGGAACGGAACCTCCACTTCCACTATGAGGTGCCGGGGTTCCTCGCCGAGACCGATGTCCGGGTCGCCCAGAGCCGGGTCGTCCCCGGCATGGAGACCGTACACGGGGGCCGCGACGCCGAGCCGAGGATCGAAGGGGACGGCGTGGTGTGGGACGTCGAGCTCGAGCCCCGACACATGCTGTTCGCGCTCGTGCGGGTGACCGTGCGGATGAACGAGCGCACGCTCGAGCCGATGCACGACGACTTCGGGGAGCAGCAGCTGCTCTCCGACGGCGCGCTCACGGGCTGGCTCGCCGAGGTCCCGCGGTTCCGGTGCGAGAGCCCGCTGCTCGGCAGCGTCCTCGAGCGTTCGGTCGTCGACCTCGCCGCGCTGCGCATCGATGGCGAGGTCGGCGGCGAGCCGTACGTGCTTCCCGCGGCCGGGCTGCCGTGGTTCATGACGCTCTTCGGCCGCGACACGCTGATCACCTCGTTGTTCACGCTCGGCGTCGGGCCCGAGCTCGCGCGCGGCGCGCTCCACCTGCTCGGCGCGCTCCAGGGGACGCGGGTCGACGACTTCCGGGACGAGGAGCCCGGCAAGATCCTGCACGAGCTCCGGCAGGGCGAGCTCACGGTGACGGGGGTGATGCCCCACAGCCCGTACTACGGGACCGCCGATGCGACCCCGCTGTACCTCGTGTTGATGTCGGCGTACTGGCGGTGGACGGGCGACGACGCGTTCGT
>JBLNAW010000103.1:0-8337 GCA_050259555.1 Solirubrobacterales bacterium | reverse complement strand
CCGTCGGGGAGGGCTCGGCCGTCGGGGAGGCCTGGGCGGTGGGGGAGGGTGAGGGCTTGCCTCCGTGCTGGTCCTTCCCACCGCCGTGACCGTGGGGGTCGGGACCGGCGAGCGCGACCTGAGCGAGCGCCATCCCTCCGACGACGACGAGCACCAACGTGAACGCGCGGAGCCGCTTCATCCCCGTTCCCCTCTGCGTGACTGCTATGCGGAACGTAGCCCGCCCGGCCGACGCCGCGCAAGATGTCGACCTAGGCCGAAGGGCCTACCTTCGACGGGCGTAGCATCGAGCCGTGAAGCGGGTGCGCGTCGTGGTGTCCGGCCGCGTCCAAGGCGTGTTCTATCGGTCGAGCTGTGCCGCGGTCGCTCGCAGCCTCGAGCTCGGCGGTTGGGTCCGGAACATGCGCGACGGACGGGTCGAGGCCGCCTTCGAAGGGCCCGACCCCGACGTCGACGCGATGATCGAGTGGTGCCGCGGCGGACCCGAGATGGCGAGCGTGGACGCCGTCGAGGTCACCCCCGAACCCCTTGCCGGGGAAGGGAGCTTCCTGGTCAGAGGGTGAAGAGCAAGTTCGTGGGTCGAACCCCGGATTCCGTGCCTGGGCACTGCTAGCATCGCGCGGAATGTTCCTGCGCTCGCTGCAGATCCGAGGCTTCAAGAGCTTCGCGGACAAGACCGTCCTCGAATTCGCTCCGGGCGTGAGCGTGATCGTCGGTCCCAACGGGAGCGGCAAGTCCAACCTCGTCGACGCCATCAGTTGGGTGCTCGGCGAGCAAGGACCCCGAGCACTGCGCGGCGGCCAGATGGCCGACGTGATCTTCGCCGGGAGTCCGGCACGGCCGCAGCTCGGGATGGCCGAGGTCAAGCTCGTGATCGACAACACGGCCGGGCTCATCCCCGTGCCGATGTCCGAGATCGAGATCAGCCGGGCCATCTTCCGCTCGGGCGAGTCCGAGTACCGGATCGGCGGGCAGGTCGTGCGACTGCTCGACGTCCAGGAGCTCCTCGCCGAAAGCGGCATCGGACGGGCGCTCCACACGATCGTCTCGCAGGGCGAGCTCGACACGATCTTGTCCAACCGCCCCGAGGACCGTCGCCAGTACGTCGAGGAGGCGGCCGGCATCGCGAAGCACCGCAAGCGCAAGGAGCGCGCCGAGCGCAAGCTCGCTGGCCTCGACCAGGACCTGCTGCGGCTCCAGGACGTGCTCGCCGAGCTCAAGCGACAGCTGCGGCCGCTGAAGCAGCAGGCCGAGATGGCCAAGCGCCACGAGGCGCTCACGACCGAAGCCGACGCGATCAGCCTCCGTCTGGCCGCCGCCCGCCTCCGGAGCCTGCTGACCGAGCGCGACCGGCGGACGGGTGGTTGGGAGGAGGGGCTCGCGCGGCGCAAGCAGGCCCGGGAGCATCTGGACGCGCTCGACGGGCAGGTTCAGGGCGCCGCCGACGAGCGGGCGCGCGCCGTCTGGGCCCTGCAGGAGACGGAGGGGACGCTGCGGCAAGCGCAGGTGTCGAAGTCCGCCGCCGAGACCGCGCTCCGACACGCCGTCGAGCAGGAGTCCGTGGCTCGCCAGTCGCTCGCCGCCGAGGCGACCCGTGGCGTCCGCCTGCAGGCGCTCGAGGACGACGCCGGACGGATCGAGGCGCGTCTGGCCGAGGTCGCCGCCGAGCTCACCCAGCGCGAGGTCGAGCTCGAGCAGGCGGAGATCGCGTTCCGGCAGGAGCAGGAGCACCGGCGCGAGGTCGACGAGCAGCGCCGGCGCATCTCGGAGGAGGCCGCCGCCCATCGTGCGGAGGTCGAGACGTTGCGGCGCTCGCTGGCGGGCCACGACCGCGACCGAGGGCACCTCGGAGACCAGCTCGCCGAGGTGCGTCGGAAGCGCACTGCCGCCGACGCCGAGCGCGACCGACTGACCGATGAGATCGAGCGTCTCGACGCCGTGACCGCACCGCTCTCCGAGCGGCGCTCCGAGCTCGAGCGCGAGCGGCACGGGCTCGCGGACCGGGTCACCGAGCTCGAGGAGGTCGTCCGCCGCCACGAGCATCGGAGGGACGTGCTCACCGCTCGGCTCGCCGACATCGAGGAGACGCCGGGCTCGCGGTTCCTCGAGGGGCACCACGGCCGCGCGATCGGGCTGCTCGGGGAGCTCGTCGAGGCCGAGGACGGGTGGGAGCCGGCGCTCGCGGCCGGGCTCGGGCCCCTCGCCGACGCCGTCGTCTACCTCCACGGCGACGACGCGGTCGCCGATGCGCCCGAGGGCGAGGGCGCGATCCTGGCGATCGCCGGCGGCGGCCCTGCGTCGTTCGTGATCGAGGGCGAGCGGACGCTCCTCTCGATCGTCGCCGCCGATCCGTCGGCTCGAGGACTCGTCTGCACGGTCCTCAAAGACATCTACCTCGCCGACTCCGTGGAGGAGGCTGCCGAGAAGCAAGGACGTCATCCGAAGGCAGCGTTCGTCACGCGGGACGGTGTGCTGGTCGGGTCGGCGTTCATCCGCACGACCCGCCGAGGCGACTCGCGGGCGGCCGAGATCCGCCGCGAGCTCGCGGTCGTGGATCACGACCTCGCGCAGGCGCGTGCGACCCTCCGCCCGAAGCGCGAGCGCGTTGAGCAGATCCACGGCGAGATCGCACAGCTCGCCGAGCGCATCGAGGAGGCCGACGCCAGCATCACGCGAGCGGCGGAGCACCTGTCGCGGCTCGCCACGGAGCTCGCCTCCGTGGGCAAGGAGGAGGAGATCCTCGCGCATCGGCTGGGCGGCATGGACGACGCCGCCGCGGCCTGGCGCGATCGCCTCGCGCAGGCCGAGCCGGTGACGCACGAGCTCCCCGAGCTCCCGCGCCTGGCCGAGCCGCCGATCCAGGCTCGCGTCGCCGTCGAGACGCTCCGCCGCGACCGATCGTCGCTCGAGTCCCGCCTGTCCGGCGTGCGTGCCGAACGCGAGAGCCTTGCGGCGCAAGATCCTGCGGCGCTTCAGGCCGCGGTCGACGCCGCGATGACCGAGCGCGCGACCGCCGAGGAGCGCCTGTCCCAGGCCGAGACGGCGCTCGAGGAGGCGAGCGTCATGCGGAACGCGGCGGCCGCCTCGGAGCGCGCCGCGACCGAGGACGAGGCGCAGGTGAACCGCGCGTGGCGCGAAGCCTCGACGGAGCTCGACCGCCTGCGCGAGGCGTACGAGGACGAGGACCGGGTCCGCGGCGACCTCGATCGCCGGATCCGCGATGCCGAGCGTCTGCTGCGCGAGGGCCACCAGCGCGAGCCCGCCGAGGCGCTCGCCGAGCTCGCGGACGACGACACGGTCGAGTCGCTCGAGAAGCGCGCCGAGCTCGTCCAGCGCCGGCTCGGGCTGCTCGGCCGCGTCAACCTGCTCGCGAGTGGCGAGTTCGAGGCGGTGCAGGAGCGCCACGACTTCCTCGCGCGCGAGCTCGACGACGTGCGCAAGGCGAAGCGCGACCTGCTCGAGGTCATCCGGCGCATCGAGGACGAGATCACGGTGACGTTCGAGTCGGCGTATCGGGACGTGGCCGCCGAGTTCGAGCGCCTGTTCAAGGACCTGTTCCCCGGCGGCGAGGGTCGTCTGGTCGCGACCGAGCCCGGGGACCTGCTCAACACCGGGATCGAGATCGAGGCCCGGCCGGGCCGCAAGCGCGTGAAGCGGATCAGCCTGCTCTCGGGCGGCGAGCGCGCGCTCACCGCGATGGCCTTCCTGTTCGCGATCTTCCGCGCTCGGCCGAGCCCGTTCTACCTGATGGACGAGGTCGAGCCCGCGCTCGACGACGTCAACCTGCACCGGTTCCTGAAGCTCCTCGAGGGGTTCGCGGCGGACTCGCAGGTCCTCATCGTCACGCACCAGAAGCGGACCATGGAGGTCGCCGGGATGATGTACGGCGTCTCGATGAGCAAGGACGGCACCTCGAAGGTCGTCGCACAGCGCCTCGACGAGCCGGGCACCCGCGCGCGGGTGGGCGTCGAGCGCCTGCCCGAACCCGTGGTCGTGCCGGAGCCCGAGGCCGTTCGCTAGCCTGAGGGCACCGTGCTGACGTGGGTGCTCCTCGCGGTTGGGCTCGTGGTCGTCGGCGTGCTCGCGCTCGTGGTCCTGCGTTCGAGGAGCGGCCGGACGGGGCCCGCCGTCGCGCCCCCGGCCGAGCGTGCGCCCGCGGCCACGACCCGGGCGCCGGCACCGGCGGAAGGGCTCGGCTCGAGGGTGCGGGCGCTGTTCGCCGGGCGGCCGGCCGGCGATGCCGAGTGGGGAGCGCTCGAGGACCTCCTCGTGAAGGCCGACGTGGGACCCACGACCGCGGCGCGGATCGTCGGCGACCTCCGTGAGCGGTTCCAGCCGGGCGACGACCCCTCCGAGATGCTCGCGGCCGAGATCGTCGACGTGCTCTCGGGCGACGACACGGCGATGCACGTGCCCGAGGGCAGGCTCGGCGTCGTCCTGGTGGTCGGCGTGAACGGCTCGGGCAAGACGACCACGATCGGCAAGCTCGCCGCTCGGCTGGCGGGGCAGGGCAAGAAGGTCAGTCTGGCCGGCAGCGACACCTTCCGGGCCGCGGCGTCCGAGCAGCTCGACGTCTGGGCTCGGCGGGCGGGAGCTCAGCTGGTCAGCCAGGAACGCGGAGCCGATCCCGGAGCGGTCGCGTTCGACGCCGTGAAGGCGGCCGAGGCTCGCGGTATGGACGTCCTGATCGTCGATACGGCCGGCCGTCTCCACACGAAGACGCCCCTGATGGACGAGCTCCAGAAGGTGCGGCGGGTGATCGAGAAGGCCTCTGGCCGGGTTCCGGATGAAACGCTGCTCGTCCTGGACGCCACGACGGGTCAGAATGGCATCGCACAGGCCCGCGCGTTCACCGAGGCGGTCGAGGTCACGGGGGTTGCGCTCACGAAACTCGACGGGACGGCGAAGGGGGGCGTGATGCTCGCGGTCCGCGAGCAGCTCGGCGTCCCCATCAAGCTCGTCGGCGTCGGTGAGGGCGTGGACGATCTCGAGCCGTTCGACGCGCGGGCGTTCGCCGACCGGATGCTGGCGGGGTAGTCATGGCGAAGGCAGACATCCTCATCGTGGAGGACCACCCCACGATGCGCGAGGCCATGCGGCTCGTGCTCGAGCACGAGGGGTTCGTGATCCGCGAAGCCGCCGACGGCCCGAGCGCGCTCCAGATGGTCCGCGAGCAGCAGCCGGACCTGATGTTCCTCGATCTGAACATCCCGGGTGCGAGCGGCGCCGACGTCCTGCAGGAACTGAAGGCGGATCCCCTCACCGCGAACGTGCGCGTGATCATCGTGACCGCGACCGGCGAGGAGGGCCGGGACTTCGTCCTCGCGCTCGGAGCCGACGAGTACTTCACGAAGCCGTTCTCGCCGATGGCGCTCCTGAAGACCGTCGAGCGGGTCCTCGATCTGGGCGAGACGTCGTCGCCCACGACGACGTGAGAACCTGAGGGCTCAGGTAAGCAGCAGCCCCGGGGGAGACATCGATGTTCGACACCCTGACCGGCCGTCTCGACGGCATCTTCAAGAAGCTCCGCTCGCGCGGGAAGCTGCACCCCAAGCAGGTGGACAACGCGCTCGAGGAGATGCGCACCGCCCTGCTCGAGGCCGACGTCGCGGTCGAGGTCGCCGACGACCTGCTCGAGCGCGTCCGCGTCCGCGCGCTGTCCGAGGAGGTCATGAAGAGCCTCACGCCGGCGCAGCAGGTCGTGAAGGTCGTGCGGGACGAGCTCCAGGAGACGATGGGCGGCACGCAGTCTCCCTTCCAGCTCCCGAGCGCGAAGCCGGCGGTCGTGATGATGGCCGGCGTGCAGGGCTCCGGCAAGACGACGGCATGCGCGAAGCTCGCGGTGCAGCTGAAGTCCAAGGGCAAGCGCCCGCTCCTCGTCGCCGCGGACCTGTGGAGGCCCGCCGCCGTCGAGCAGCTCATGACCCTCGGCCGTGAGATCGGCGTCGAGGTCGTCTCCGACGGCAAGGACGCGATCAGGGTGGCGAAGAGCGCCCTGAAGCAGGCCGATCGCGAGGGCTACGACGTGATGATCGTCGACACCGCGGGGCGGCTCCACGTCGACGAGGAGATGATGCGCGAGGCCCGGCGCGTGAAGGACACGATCAAGCCGCACCACGTCCTCATGGCCTGCGACGCGATGACGGGTCAGGACGCGGTGGTGCAGGCGAAGGCGTTCATGCGCGAGGTCGACACGACCGGGTTCGTGCTCACGAAGCTCGACGGTGACGCGAGGGGCGGCGCCGCACTCTCGATCACGGCGGTGACCGGCCGACCGGTGTTCTACGTCGGCACGGGGGAGAGGCCGCAGGACCTCGAGCCGTTCTACCCAGACCGGATGGCGTCTCGGATCATGGGGATGGGCGACATGCTCACGCTCATCGACAAGGCGCAGGAGACGATGGACGCAGAGCAGGCGGCCGAGTCCGCCAAGCGCATGCTCGAGGCGCGGTTCACGCTCGAGGACTTCCTGGTCCAGATGCGCGAGATGAAGAAGCTCGGCCCGCTGCAGGACCTCCTCGCGATGCTCCCCGGGGTCCCGGGCGGCAAGAACGCCCTCAAGGACCTGCAGGTGGACGAGGGTCAGATGGCGCGGGCCGAAGCGATCATCTCCTCGATGACCGGGGAGGAGCGGCGGAACCCCGCTATCATCGGTGGGTCCCGGCGGCTGCGGATCGCTCGCGGCTCGGGCGCCACGACGGCCGACGTGAACTCCCTGCTGAAGGAGTTCGAGGCCGCCAGGAAGATGATGAAGACGATGATGGGTGGCAAGCGGATGCCCCGGATCCCGGGGATGCCGACGATGCCCGGGATAACGTAGGAGCAGGCAGATGGCGGTTCGGATCAGGTTGAAGCGGCTCGGCGCCAAGAAGCGCCCGTTCTACCGCGTGGTGGTGGCGGATCAGCGCAGCCCACGTGACGGGCGGTTCATCGAGAACATCGGGAAGTACCACCCGCTCGAGGACCCCTCGGTCATCGAGATCGACGAGGAGCGGGCGCTGTACTGGCTCGGCGTCGGCGCGCAGCCGAGCAACACCGTTCGCGTGCTCATGACGAAGGTCGGCGTCTGGGAGAAGTTCCAGGACGCCAAGAAGGCCGCGAAGGCGAGCACGGGAACCCCGTGAAGGAGATCCTCGAGTTCGTCGTCCGTGAGATCGTCGACGACCCCGACGCGGTCCAGGTCACCGAGAGCCACGACGACCGCGGCACGCTGCTGTCCCTCCACGTCGCCCCCGACGACATGGGCAAGGTCATCGGCCGGGGCGGGCGCACCGCTCGAGCGCTCCGAGCAGTGATCCGGGCGGCCGGCACGCGCTCGGGCGAGCACGCGTCGGTGGAGATCGTCGACTGACCATGGAACCCGAGCCGACCGTCGTGGTCGGCCGCCTCACCCGCGTTCACGGCCTCCAGGGTGAGCTCGCCGTGCTCGTCCTCACCGAGGTCCCCGGCCGATTCGACGACGGGGCGATCGTCTACCTCGAGGACGGCCATGCGCTCACCGTCGAGTCCTCACGTCCCCACAAGGACCGGCTCCTGGTGCGGTTCCGCGAGGTACCCGACCGCACCGCCGCCGAGGCGCTCGCAGGACGGCTCCTCGTCGTGCCGGCCTCGCTTTCACCCCCGCTGCCCGAGGGCTCCTGGTGGGACCATCAGCTGATCGGCTGCGAGGTGCGAACCGAGCGCGATCTGGCGCTCGGCACCGTCACCGAGATCATCCACACGGCCGCCAACGACGTCTGGGTCGCCGCGGACGACGCCGGGGCCGAGACCCTGGTGCCTGCGCTCAAGGACGTGCTCGTCTCGGTGGACGTCGCGGCGAAGCGGATCGTCGTCCGCGAGATCCCGGGCCTCACGACCCCCGAGGCCTGAGCGCCGACCCCTCGCTCGTCCGCGCGGAGCGGTAACGCTCGAACCGCTCTGCTCACTCACCTAGTGTGACCGACCAGAAACCTCGTGGAGCTTGAAGATGTGTTCCGGGCCAACCAGAAGGCCGTGTTCGCATACTTCCTCCGGGTCGTCGGCAACCGGCAGGACGCAGAGGAACTCACGCAGGAGACGTTCGTCCGTGCCTGCGGCGCAGCGCTCCGCTTCCGAGGGGACTCGTCGGTTCGGACGTGGGTCTTCGGGATCGCGCGCCGGGTGCTCCTCGAGGCGGCTCGCGCCGGTTTGTTCGAGCGAGTGCCCGAGCTTCCCGAGCGCGCTGCCCCGACGGACGACCCAGACGAACGCACTTGGTTCGCCGTTCGACCGGCGCGCTTGGCCGCCGAGGCGAGGCCCTTCTGCCGCAGGAACTCGACGGCCTTGTCCACGTCGCCATCGGACTCCTGCAGGGCCTTC
>JBLNAW010000102.1:0-5266 GCA_050259555.1 Solirubrobacterales bacterium | reverse complement strand
CCCGCACCCGCCTGAACCCGCAGTGCATGTGCCTTGCAGGTGCAACGGACTGCTACACTCGGGCCCGTGGCCGAGCGGGTCGTGGACGATGTGATCGAGCTCCTCCGGCAGCGGGGCCTGCGGATGACCCCCCAGCGCCGGGTCATCGTCGCCGAGATCATGCGTACCCAGGGCCACATCTCGCCCACCGCGCTCGCGCGCAAGGTGCAGGGCGAGATGCCGGGCGTGAACGCCTCGACGATCTACCGGACGCTGTCGGTGCTCGAGGAGGCGGGCGTGCTCGCCCACGCGCACCTCGAGGGAGGCGCCGAGTACCACCGAAAAGAAGATGCCGGCCACATCCACCTGTCGTGCTCCCGCTGCGGCGTCGAGGACGATCTGTCGCTCGACGAGGCGGCCGCCCTCCAGCAACTGATCGGGCAGCACCACGGGTTCCGAGCCGACCTCACGCACTTCGCGATCAGCGGACTCTGCGCGGATTGCCAGCGGGAGCTCCCGACCGGCTGATTCAGGCGGTCGCGGGCTCGCCCGCGCGCGCCGGGAAGAAGCCGTACGGCAGCTCGAGGCGGTTCGCCCGCATGAGCTCGTCGTCGGACAAGATCCCGACCGTCGGACCGTCGCCCACGATCACCCCGCGGTTCATCACGAGCGCGCGCGGACACAGCTCGAGGGCGTAGGGGAGGTCGTGCGTGACCATCAGCATCGTGATCTCGAGGCTCCGCAGGATGTCGGCGAGCTCGCGTCGCCCGGCGGGGTCGAGGTTCGAGCTCGGCTCGTCGAGGACGAGGATCTCGGGCTCCATCGCGAGCACGGTGGCGACGGACACGCGACGGCGTTGGCCGAAAGAGAGGTGGTGCGGCGCCCGGTCCGCGAAGTCCTCCATCCCCACCGCCTCGAGCGCCTGGTGCACGCGTTCTTCGAGCTCGGCCCCCTTCATCCCGAGGTTCGCCGGCCCGAACGCCACGTCCTCGCGCACGGTCGGCATGAACAGCTGGTCGTCGGGGTCTTGGAACACGATCCCCACCCGCCGACGGATCTCGCGCAGGTGCTCCTTCACCACGGGCAACCCACCGATCGTGACCGAGCCGTGCTGGGTGGCGTGGATCCCGTTCAGGTGCATCACGAGCGTCGTCTTCCCGGCGCCGTTCGGCCCGAGCAGCGCGACCCGCTCGCCGCGCTCGATCGTGAGATCCACGCCGTACAGCGCCTGGCTCCCGTCCGGATAGGCGAACGCCAGCTCGCGCACCTCGAGCGCCGGCTCGCTCATCGCGTCACCACCCAGGCGATCACGGCGATCACGGCGGTGAGGGCGGGCAGTGAGAGCGCCGCCGCCCACGCCCCGGCGGTCGCCGGCGTCTCGTCCACCCGGGGCATCGAGCCGGCGTAGCCGCGGGAGAGCATCGAGAGGTAGACCCGCTCTCCGCGCTCGTACGACCGGATGAACAGCGCGCCGGCCGCCGAGCCGACCGCCTTGGCCTGCCAGAGCCACCGAGGGTCGTACCCGCGCGACTGGCGCGCGACCTTCATGCGCCGCATCTCGTCGGCGATGACGTCGGTGTAGCGGATCATGAACGAGAGCGTCGAGGTGAACGCGCGCGGCAGGTGGAGCTGCTCGAACCCGCGGAGGAACTCGGGCATCGTCGTGGTCGCCGCGACGACGACGCTGATGGCGAGCCCGAGCGTGGCCTTGGCGACGATGTTCCAGGCCCCCCACAGGCCCTCGGACGACAGGGACAGCCCGAGCACCCGGATGCGCTCCCCCCCGCCGATGAACGGCAGCAGGACGGCGAACAGGATGAAGGGGATCTCGAACAGCAGGCGCTTGGCGACGAACGTGGCGGGGAGCCGGGCCGCCACGATGAGGCCGAGGACGATCGCCGCGTAGATGCCGAAGGCCCAGAACGCCTCTCGCGGCGTCGCGACGACCGCGATCACGAACAGGAACTGGGCGGCGAGCTTCGCTTGCGGCGCGAGGCGGTGGAGCCACGTGTGCCCGTGGACGTAGAGCGCGTGGGAGTGTGGCCCGCTCATGGGCCGGTCGCCTGGGGCCCCCGGCGAGCCCGCACGGTTCGCAGGAACCCGAACAGGATCATCGCGATGCCGAAGGTCACCGCGACGCCGATGACCCCCGCGAGCCCCTTCGACAGTCTCTGGTCCTCGACGCCCTTCACGCCGTAGCCGGCGAGCGGAGCATCACCCGGTGATCGCTGCGTTCCCGAGAATCCTTGGTCGATCGCGACCCGGTTCAGGCCGTCGGGAGCCTTGCTCGCGTGGGGGCTCACGAAGAACGCGAGTCCGAGCGCGACGACCAGTCCGCCGACCACGAACAGGAGCAGGCTCTTGCGGTCCACGTCGATCATCGCCCCCCGACGGGGTCGGCCGTCCGGAGCTCGAGTGGCTGGAGCAGGTCCCTCGCGCCGTACACGAGGTCCGGCCGGACGGCGAGCACCGCGCTCACCGTGAGGGCCGTGATGGCGGCCTCCCCGACGCCGATCAACGCGTGGATCCCGACCATCGCGGCGAACACCCCGCCGAGGGAGACGTCCCCCACACCGCCGATCGCGTACTCGGCGAAGAACGTCATCGAGGCCATGACCACCGAGAGGAACGCCGCGATCCCCGACGCCGCAACGGCCATCGAGCGCGTCTTCGGCAGCACGGCGCGCACGAGCACGAACGCGGCGTACCCGCCGAGACCGCCCACGATGGCCATGTTGAGGACGTTCAGGCCGAGCGCCGACAACCCGCCGTCGGCGAAGAACAACCCCTGCACGAACAGCACGAGGGCGATACAGATCGCGCCGGCCCACGGTCCGACGAGGACCGTCGCGAGCACGCCCCCGAGCAGGTGGCCGCTCGTCCCGAGCGCGATCGGGAAGTTCAGCATCTGGGCGGCGAACACGAACGCGGCGACGAGGCCGGCGAGCGGCGCCTGTCGCTCCTCCATCGTGTCGGCGGCCTTCTTCAGCGCGACGCCGACGCAGCCGGCCGAGACGACGCCGGCCGCCATGGACGTGCCGGCATCGATGAAGCCGTCAGGGATGTGCACCTCGAAGCCTCCTCGGAAGACGGCGGGTCTCTCCCCAACCTATCGCAACAGTATGCTATTGCAATATCCCGCACGCCGTGAACCGAGGCTACCCGGACTCGCGAGATGCGTCAAGGCACGGTCGGGATCAGAAGCGCGGCGTCTCCGTGTAGGTGCCGAAGACGCCCCGCAGCGTCTCGACGATCTCGCCCTGCGTGCACGAGGCTCGGGCGCACTCCACGAGTGGGAGCACGAGGTTCTCGTGCGTCCGGGCCGAACCTGCGAGGGCGGCGAGGGCTCGCTCGGCGGTGTCGGCATCTCGACGGGCACGGACCTCGCGAACGCGTCGGACCTGCGCCGCCTCGACCTCGGGAGGGATCACGAGCACGTCGATCGGTGGCTCGTCGTGATCCACGAACGCCGTCACGCCGACCTTCACGAGGTCGCCCGACTCGTACCGCTCCTGCTCGCGCCACGCGGACTCGGCGATCGCCTGTTGGAACTCCCCGCGCTCGATCCCCGCGAGGACCCCCTCGAGC
The DNA here is from genome assembly GCA_050259555.1 of Solirubrobacterales bacterium. Classification (GTDB taxonomy): domain Bacteria; phylum Actinomycetota; class UBA4738; order UBA4738; family HRBIN12; genus HRBIN12. Next base: position 1,699 of record JBLNAW010000102.1, on the reverse strand, counting down.
ATCGAGCCGCTCCCCCACCCGTCGATCCGCGCGAACTCCTCCTCGGCGAGGGCCTCGATCCGATCGGTCAGCGACTCGATGAGGTACGAACCGCCCAGTGGGTCGATCACGTCCGCGACGCCGGTCTCGGAGGCGATGATCTGCTGCGTGCGGAGCGCGAGCTTCGCGGCCTCCTCGGTCGGGAGCGCCAGCACCTCGTCGAGCGCGTTCGTGTGGAGCGACTGCGTGCCGCCGAGCACGGCCGCGAGCGCCTCGATCGCGGTCCGCACGACGTTGTTCATCGGCTGCTGCGCGGTGAGCGAGACGCCGGCCGTCTGCGTGTGGAACCGGAGCCGCATCGAGGTCTCGTCCCGCGCGCCGTAGCGCTCCTTCAGCCACCGGCTCCAGATCCGCCGCGCGGCGCGGTACTTCGCGATCTCCTCGAACACGTCGAGGTGTGCGTTGAAGAAGAACGACAGACCCTGGGCGAACCGGTCGACGTCCATCCCACGGGACAGGCCGAGCTCGACGTACGCGAAGCCGTCGGCGAGGGTGTACGCGAGCTCCTGCACCGCGGTCGCCCCGGCCTCGCGGATGTGATAGCCCGACACGCTGATCGGGTGGAACCTCGGCGTGCGTTCGGCGCAGAACTCGAGCAGGTCGCCGATGAGGCGCAGGTGCGGCCTCGGTGGGAAGATCCACTCCTTCTGCGCGATGTACTCCTTCAGGATGTCCGTCTGCAGCGTCCCGCCCAGACGCTCCCACGGGACTCCCTGCCGCTCGGCCGCGGCGAGGAAGAACGCGAAGACGATCACGGCGGGCCCGCTGATCGTCATCGAGGTCGTGATATCGCCGAGCGGGATACCCTCGAACAGCGCGTCGAAGTCCTCGACCGAATCCGTCGCAACCCCGCACCGCCCGACCTCGCCCTCGGAGCGCGGGTCGTCGGAATCGCGGCCCATGAGCGTCGGCATGTCGAACGCGACCGAGAGCCCGCCCTGACCCCGCTCCAGCAGGAACCGGTAGCGGGCGTTCGTCTCGGCCGGTGAGCCGAAGCCGGCGAACTGACGCATCGTCCACGGACGCCCGCGGTACATCGTCGGGTACACGCCTCGGGTGAACGGGTACGCGCCCGGGCGGCCGAGCTTGACCTCGGGGTCGAACCCGGCGAGATCCTCCGTGGTCGCGACGGAGGGCAGCTCGAGCCCCGAGAGCGTCCGACTCCGGTCCTCGGTCACGGGAGCCCCCGGTTCACGCTCGCTCCCCCTCCTCGGCTCGGGTCCGGAGCAGCGCGGCGGCGCGGTAGGGGTCGGTCCGACGCTCGACGAGATCCGCCGCGAGGTTGGGGGCCGCGCCGAGCGCCGAGCGGACGCGCTCGCGCAGCTCCTCGACCGTGAGGCTCTCGACCTCGCGGAGCAACCGCGCGCGCCGGCCCTCCGCGAGCAGGCCCGAGTCCTCGAGGTGCGTGCGGTGATCCTTCATCGCCGCCCAGAGCTCCGCGATCCCGTCACCGGTCGCGGCCGCGACCTTCACGACCGGCGGGGTCCACGGGCGCTCGGCGCCGAGGCGCAGCATCTGCTCCAGGTCGCGGACGGCGGCGTCGGCGCCCTCACGGTCCGCCTTGTTCACGACGAAGACATCCGCGATCTCCAGGATGCCCGCCTTCGCGACCTGCACGGCATCCCCCCATCCGGGTGCGACGACCACGAGCGTCGTGTCG
>JBLNAW010000101.1:0-20380 GCA_050259555.1 Solirubrobacterales bacterium | reverse complement strand
GGCGACGATCCCGAGCACCGCACGCTCGATGAGGGGGGTGTGGCTGACGGCGAGGCCCCGGCTGCCCTCGGGCACGGCGTCCAGGAGCGCGGCGAACACACCGGCCATCGCGAGCGGCGAGCGGTCCGTCCCGTCGCCGGCGAGTCCGGGGATCACACCGTGCGGCGGCAACGGAGCCCCGAGGCCGCGCAGGAACCACGCCACCGTCTCGGCCGCCCGCTGGGCGGGGGAGACGAACACCACGGCGTAGCCTCCGGCGAGCGTTCGGCCCACGTCCTCGGCCTGCGCGCGTCCCGCTGCCGAGAGCGCGTCGGCGTCCGGATCGCGGATCGCGTGTCGCCGGACTTCCAGGGTCCGCATCCCCTCGGGGTCCTTCCTCACCGGGTTGGTGTAGCATGCCGCGCGCTCATGAAGACTACCGGCCGGGTGTCCGCGCTCACGCTCGTCCTCGTGCTCGCGCTCGCCGCCTGCACGGGCGGCGGGGACGGGAAGGACGGCGGGAAGACCACCGGGCCCACCGGGCTGACCGCGGTCTCGGGTCCGACCGGCGCGATCAGCGTGCCGCCCGGCTCGAACGTCTACCGCTACGTGAACGCCGGACTCGTCGCGATCTTGGACCTGGATACCGACACGCTCGAGATCCAGAACCGGACCGGGCATGAGCTGGCGAAGCCCGCCTTCTACGTCCTCGATGCGCGGGACGGCACCCAGATCGACGGGCAGGTCCAGGCGTCGGCGGTGGTTCCGGACGGCCAGACCGAGACCTTCGACGTCACGCTCGCGGGCATCGAGCCGAAGAACATCGGGATGGCGGTCCTGCTCATGGGCAAGGACAACTACGGAGGCTTCGTTCGCCAGTAGCCGCTAGTCCGGCCGCGTCCCGAGCTCGGCCTCGCCCGCCTCGACCCTCGCGAGCACGAATAGCAGGTCCGACAGTCGGTTGAGGTAGCGGATCGCGGTCGCGCTCACGGTCTCGCCGCGGCCGCCGAGCTCGACCACCCGCCGCTCGGCCCGGCGCGCGAGGCTCCGGGCGACGTCGAGGGCCGCCGACACGGGGTTCGCACCGGGAACGACGAAGGCGTTCGGGAGCGGGTGGGCGAGTACCAGCTCGTCGATCCACGTCTCGAGCCGCTCGACCATCGCATCGGTCACGAGCGAGACGTTCGGCTCGAGCCGGTCCCGCGCCGCCGGGTTCGTCGCCAGGTCGGCGCCGACCACGAACAGCTGGCGCTGGAGTTCGAGCAGTCCCTCGCGGACGGCGGCCCGGCCGGAGAGCGCTCGGGCGAGCCCGAGGGCGGCCACCGTCTCGTCGACCGCCCCGGAGGCCTCGGCGGCCGGGTGCGCCTTCGAGATCCGCCCCCCGAACAGACGTCCGGTGGTGCCGTCGTCCCCGGTCTTCGTGTAGATGCGAGGCATGGTGGCTATCCTAGGCCACGGGCGCCCGCACCCCGGAGCTGCACAGGATGCGCAAGCACACGGACGAGCCGCTCGGAGCGCATGAGCCGATGATGGCGCAGGAAGCACCCGAGGCACCCAGAGGACCTGTTGAACTTGTGCCGCATGTGGCTCTTGTGCGGGGTGAACCACGGTGCTAGCATCCCGTCCCGTACGGAGGGCCGAGCGGCCGTGGCAAGCCAGGGTGCCTGAGCGGGGCCCGACCGCCCGGCCCGACGTCTGCATGGACGCCGCCGACCGCCGCACCGGGCTCGGAGCAAGGAGGCAGCATGGCCGGTAGGTTCGGGGCGGTCGTCACCGCCATGGTCACCCCCTTCCGCGAGGATCACTCCCTCGACCTCGACCGTGCCCGCGAGCTCGCGGTCCACCTGCTCGAGCGCGGCTCGGACGCGCTGGTCGTCGCGGGCTCGACCGGTGAGGCCCCGACGCTCACGCATCGCGAGAAGGTCGACCTGTTCGCGGCCGTCGTCGAAGCCGCCCGCGGTCGCGGCAAGGTCATCTGTGGGACGGGCACCTACAGCACGGCCGAGACGGTGGAGCTCTCTCGCGAGGCGGAGGAGGCGGGCGCCGACGGCCTGCTGCTCGTCACGCCCTACTACAACAAGCCGCCCCAGCGCGGGCTCCTCGAGCACTTCCGGCTCGTCGCGGGCTCGGTCAGCCTCCCGATCATCGCCTACAACATCCCGGGCCGCACGGGGATCCGGCTCGAGCACGACACCCTGCTCTCCATGGCCGAGGTGTCGAACATCGTGGGGGTGAAGGACTCGACGGGCGACTTCCAGGCCATCAGCCGCCTCATCAGCGAGGCCCCGCCCGACTTCGAGGTCTACTCGGGCGACGACTGGGCCACGTTCGGATACGTGTGTCTCGGCGCGGTGGGCGTGATCTCGGTCGCGGGGCATCTGGTCGGGAACCGGATCCGGCAGATGATCGATCTGATCGGGAGCGGCGACATCCCGGCGGCGAGGAAGATCCACGAGGAGCTCACGCCGCTGTTCAACGCGCTGTTCATCACCAGCAACCCGATCCCGGTGAAGACCGCGCTCGAGCTCGTCGGCCGCCCGGTGGGACCGCCTCGGCTCCCGCTCGTCCCGGCGACGGCCGAGGAACGCACCAGGATCGAGAAGGCGCTCGGGGATGCCGGACTCCTCTAGTCGATCGGCCGAGACGCCGGCACGCGTCGTCTTCCTGGGCGGGGTGGGCGAGGTCGGCCGCAACATGGCCTGCGTCGAGCTCGACGGCCGGGTGCTGATCGTCGACGTCGGGCTGTCGTTCCCGAACGCGGATATGCCCGGGGTCGATCTCGTGCTCCCGGACTTCGAGTACGTGCGGCACCGGATCGACGACGTGGAGGCGGTCGTGCTCACCCACGGGCACGAGGATCACATCGGCGCGCTCGCGTACCTGCTCCGCGAGTTCGCCGACCGCGTCCTGCCCGTGTACGGCACGCCGTTCACCCTCGCGCTGCTCGAGGGCAAGCTCGAGGAGCACGGCGTCACCGGGCGCGCCGAGCTCCGGACCGTGGTGCCGGGCGAGGATGCGACCGTCGGTCCGTTCTCGATGCGCTTCATGCGCGTCACGCACTCGATCCCCGACGGCATGGCGGTGGCGATCGACACGCCGTTCGGCGCGATCCTGCACACCGGCGACTTCAAGATCGACCAGACGCCCCTCGACGGGCGCCCGACCGATCTCCACGCGCTCGCCGAGGAGGCGGGGCACGGGGTCCACCTGCTGCTCTCCGACTCGACGAACGCCGAGGAGACCGGCTACACGGCCAGCGAGCGCAGCGTCGGCCCGGTCCTCGCCGACATCGTGGCGCGAGCCCCACAGCTCGTCGTGGTCGCGTGCTTCAGCAGCCACATCCACCGGATCCAGCAGGTCGTGAACGCGGCTCGGGCGAGCGAGCGCGTCGTCGCGTTCCTCGGCCGCTCGATGCACCAGAGCGTCGAGGCGGCCCGCCGCCTCGGCCTGCTCACCGTCCCCGAGCAAGACGTCGTCGCGATCGAGGCCGTGGAGTCGATGGATCCCTCGCGGGTCGTGGTGATCTGCACGGGGTCGCAGGGCGAGCCGCTCTCGGCGCTCTCGCTCATGGCCGCCCGCGAGCACAAGTGGGTGAAGCTGAAGGAGGGCGACAGCGTCGTGCTCTCGAGCAGCCTGATCCCGGGGAACGAGCCGGCGATCCACCGTGTCGTCGATGGTCTGTACCGGACCGGCGCCGACGTGTTCCACCTGCCGGCGTACCCGATCCACGCGAGCGGCCACGCTGCCGCCGAGGAGCTGCGCCTCATGCTCTCGCTCGTGCGCCCGAGATGGTTCGTGCCGATCCACGGCGAGCGCCGCCAGCTCGCCCATCACGCGAAGATCGCGACCGAGGTCGGGATCTCGGCAGACCACGTCCTCGTCTGCGAGGACGGCGACGTGCTCGAGGTAGGGGAGAAGGTCGAGATCGTGGATCGCGTCCCGGCGGGGATGACCTTCGTGGACGGGCTCGGGATCGGCGACGTCGGCGAGATCGTGCTCCGGGATCGCCGCAAGCTCTCGGGCGAAGGTGTGGTCGTCGTCGTGCTCGCCGTCGACGCCCACCACGGGCAGCTCGTGTCCGGCCCGGACATCGTGAACCGGGGATTCGTCTTCGAGGAGACCTCCGGCGACATCCTTGAAGCGGCTCGGGAACGCGTCATGCTTTCGCTGCAGGAAAGTGCCGAGGCCGAGGTCACCGACCGAGGGGTGCTCGAGCAGAACATCCGGCGCGTGCTGGGCCGTTACTTCTACGAGGTCACCCAGCGCAAGCCGGTCATCCTGCCCGTGATCATGGAGGTGTAGGTGGCCGCGAAGTCGAAGGGGCGGGCCTCGAGGAAGCCCTCCCGCACCTCCATGCGTCAGCACCTGCAACCGTGGGCGCGCGACGCGCTCGGGATCGGGTTGGTGGTCTTCTCGCTCATCTCGGTCCTCGCCCTGTGGTTCCACGCCGCCGGCGTCGTCGGCCGGGGGATCGACTGGACGATCCGAGGCGCCGTCGGCGCCGCGACCGTGGTCTTCCCGCTGCTCGCCCTCTACTGGGGCATCCTGCTGCTGCGGGGCACCGCCGAGGACGACCGCATCCGCATGTTCATCGGCTTCGCGATCGCGCTCGTCGGGACGCTCGGGCTCCTGTCGCTGTTCCGGGGGAACCCACGACCCTTCGTCGGCTGGGCGAGGCTCCACGACGCCGCGGGGGCGCTCGGCGCGCTCGCCGCGTGGCCGCTCGGCAAGCTGATCTCGAAGGTGGGGGCGGCGATCGTCCTCGCGGGCGTGTCGGTACTCGGGCTGCTCATCTTCACGGGGACGCCGCTCGCGGCCGTCGTGCAACGGATCCGGGACCTCTTCGTCCGTGAGCGTGAGGACGAGGAGGAGGGCGAGGAGCCCGAGGTCACCGAGGAGGAGCCGAGGCGCCGGCGCCGGCAGCGGGCGATCCCCACGCAGGACGACCTCCCGGTGATCGAGCTCCCCGACGACGGCCAGATCGAGCCCGAGCTCGAGCCGATCGAGGTGCCGGAGCTCGGCCGTCCGGTGCCGAAGGGCGGTCGGTACGAGCTCCCGCCGCTCGACCTGCTCCGGACCTCGCCGCCGTCGGCCGGCAGCGAGCGGGACGAGGAGCACCAGAAGCAGGCTCTCGAGCGGACGTTCCACACCTTCGGCGTGCCGGCCCACGTGACGGCCGCGCACCGCGGGCCGACCGTGACGCTGTACGAGGTCGAGGTCGAGGCCGGCACGAAGGTGAACAAGGTCCTCAGCCTCCAGGACGACATCGCGTACGCGCTCGCGACCCCCGACGTCCGGATCGTCGCGCCGATCCCTGGCAAGTCGGCGATCGGCGTCGAGGTGCCGAACAAGGTCCGCGACTTCGTGATGCTCGGCGACATCCTGCGATCGAAGGTGGCGGCGGACGATCACCATCCGCTCGGGGTGGCGCTCGGCAAGGACGTGCACGGGCGCGCGCAGCTCGTGAACCTCACCCAGATGCCGCACCTGCTGATCGCGGGGGCGACCGGTGCCGGCAAGTCGAGTCTGATCAACTCGTTCATCACCTCGATCCTGATGCGGACGGACCCGGACGAGGTCAAGCTCGTCCTCGTCGACCCGAAGCGCGTCGAGCTCTCGCACTTCGCCGACCTGCCGCACCTGCTCGTGCCGGTGATCGTCCACCCGAAGCGCGCCGCCGAGGCGCTGGCGTGGGTCGTCCGCGAGATGGAGCAGCGGTACGAGCTCCTGGCGATGGTGGGTGTTCGCGACATCGACGGCTATCGCCAAGGTCTCGCCGACGAGAGCCTGCGGATCCCGCCTGGGCAGGAAGACAAGGTCGTCGAGTTCCCGTACCTGGTGGTCGTGATCGACGAGCTCGCCGACCTCATGATGGTCGCTCCGCGCGCCGTCGAGGACGCGATCTGCCGGATCGCGCAGATGGCCCGCGCCGTCGGGATCCACCTCGTGGTCGCGACCCAGCGTCCGAGCGTCGACGTCGTCACCGGTCTCATCAAGGCCAACATCCCGAGCCGCATCGCGCTCATGACCTCGAGCCAGGCCGACAGCCGCGTGATCTTGGACATGAACGGCGCCGAGAAGCTCGTCGGACACGGCGATCTGTTGTTCGCGCCGTCGAGCGCCTCGAAGCCCACCCGCCTCCAGGCCGCATGGGTGACCGAGAAGGAGATCCAGGCGATCGGGGAGTGGATCCGGTCCCAGCGCGAGCCCGAGTACCAAGAGTACGTCGAGGGGCTCGGCCGTCCGCCGGTCGAAGGCGAGGACGAGGATCTCGACGGCGACGACGCTCTGCTCCAGGAGGCCGCCGAGCTGGTGATCCGCTCGCAGCTCGGTTCGACGAGCATGCTCCAACGCAAGCTGAAGGTGGGTTTCGCCCGGGCGGGCCGGATCATGGACCAGCTCGAGGAGCGCGGCATCGTGGGACCGTCGATCGGTTCCAAGGCGCGCGATGTGCTGATCACGCCCGAGGAGTGGGAGGAGTCCCGCTCGGCGCATGCCGGCTGACGGCGGGGGCGCGCTAGAGCGCTGCGACGAGCTCGTTCAACAGCGAGAGGGACTCCGCCTCGCGCTCCTCGTCCACCGTGTACGCGCGCGGCCAGACCTCCCGCTGCCAGTAGCTGTAGACCTGCTCGGGGGTCCAGGCCCGCTCGAGGGCGCTGCGATAGCCGCGGACGATCTCGCTCCCCTCCCACAGCGCCCAGGGGTTCACGAGGAACCCGCCGCGCGTGCCGTCTTCGGAGAGCCAGAGCGCGCCGAGCGGGCCCCACAGCCCGTCGTCCTGCCTGCCGCTGAGGAGGAGGAACCGCACCCGCCCCTCGGTCTCGAGCTGGGCGATCGTTGGCGCGTCGACGAGGGAGAAGACGGAGTGGCCGTCCAGGTCGATCATCAGACTGACCTCGTGTCCCCTCACGCTGCGGCGGAGTCCGAACGACCTCACCTTATCCCCCCCGTTCCCAGCCGTGTATCGGACTTCGGGCTTAGGTCTTGAGGATCGGCCCGCCGCTGGGACGTCGAAGGGCGTTCGCGAGCAGGAGGCGGTCGGGGCGCGAGGGGTCGAAATGCCTAGCCGCCGGCGGCGGCACGCGCGGCGGCCACGACCTCGAGGGCTTCCTCCCGCTCACCGAACCCGCCGATCGCGACCTTGTGTCCCTCGAGGTCCTTGTAGACCGCGAAGAAGTGCTCGATCTCGTTCAGCAGGTTCGGGTTCATGTCGCCGAGCTCGCGCACCTGCGACCACATCGGGTCCTTCAGCGGCACGCAGAGGATCTTCTCGTCGGGACCCTTCTCGTCGCGCATCCGGAACAGGCCGATCGGGCGGGCCGTGATCCGGCATCCGGGGAACGTCGACTCTCCGACGAAGACGAGGGCGTCGAGGGTGTCGCCGTCGCCCGCGAGGGTGCCCTGGATGAAGCCGTAGTCGGCCGGGTACTGCATCGAGGTGAAGAGCATGCGGTCGAGCACGATCGTCCCGGTCTCGGGGTCGTACTCGTACTTGTTCCGCGAGCCCTTCGGGATCTCGACGACGACGGTGACGACGTCCGCTTCCACGGCAGAGGAGGGTAGCAGGGGTTCGGCTAGCATACGGGGGACCCCGTGGCCGGGAGGTTCCCCGTGCAGCGATCGAGCATCGGGCTCGGTCCCGCGCTCAAGAAGGTCCGTGAACGTCGCGGCGCCTCGATCGTCGAGGCGTCGCGGGACACGCGTATCCGCGCGGAGTTCCTCCAGGCGCTCGAGGACGAGGACTTCGATCGGTTGCTCGGCGACGTGCACGTGCGCGGGTGCCTGCGCTCGTACGCGACCTACCTGGGGGTATCGGCCGATCGCGTGCTCGAGGTCTACGGCCGGGGGTCGAGCTCGACCCCCGAGCCCGCGCCGCCGCAGAGGCCGGTCGCGGACAACGAGCTCTCGCTCCCGCGCCGTCGGGACAACGCCCGACTCGTGATCATGGGCGCGGCCGCGGTGATCGTCCTCGCGGCGGCGTTCGGGATCATCTCCGCCCGCGACCCGGCGCCCGAGCCCGCCGACCTGTCCTCGGCGGCTCCGCCGATCGACCAGACGGTCCCGCAGCCCATCGAGGTCACCGTACTCGCGCGCGCATCCGTCGAGGTGGTCATCACCCGCGACGATGCCGCGCCCCGGACGTATGCGCTCGAACCCGGGGAGGGGCGGTCCTTCGAGGCGACCTTCGCGTTGGACGTCCGGCTCTCGAGCGGCTCGACGGCGCAGGTGACCGTGAACGGCAACGATCTCGGCTTCCCCGGCAGGAAGGGGAAGCCGTGGCACGAGACCTACACGTACGAGGCGAGCCCGAGCCCGGCGGGATGAGCTCGTGAGGGCGGAGATCCTGGGCGTGGGGACCGAGCTCCTGCTCGGGCAGATCGCCAATACGAATGCCCGATGGATCAGCGAGCGACTCGCCGAGATCGGCGTCGACGTGCTCCACCACGAGGTCGTGGGCGACAACTTCGAGCGGATCGTCGAGTCGTTCCGGCTCGGCCTGTCGCGGGCGGATGTGGTCATCGCGACGGGCGGGCTCGGCCCGACGCAGGACGACATCACGCGGCCGGCACTCGCGGCGGCCGCGGGGGTGGCCCTCGTCCGCCTCCCGGCGATCGAGGAGCGTCTGCGCGCACGCTGGGCCGCGACCGGCCGGGAGATGCCCGAGTCGAACCTCGTGCAGGCCGACGTTCCGCAGGGCGGTCGCGAGATCGCTCCGGTCCGGGGGACGGCGCCGGGGCTCGTCGTGCAGATCGGCGACGGACGCGTCTACGCGCTCCCCGGCGTGCCGGCGGAGATGATCGAGATGATGGAGGGAACGGTCCTGCCCGAGCTCTCGGCGCTCGCGGGGCCTTCGACGGTGGTCTCGCGGTCGCTGCGATGCGTCGGGATGGCGGAGTCGAAGATCGCGGATCTGCTCGACGACCTTTTCCACGGCTCGACGAACCCCACGGTCGCGTACCTGGCCGGGGGCGGCGAGGTGAAGGTGCGGCTCACGGCGAAGGCCTCGACCCCCGAGGAGGCCGCAGCGCTGATCGACCCGGTGGCCGAGGAGGCCGCTCGGCGTCTCGGCGACGTCGTGTTCAGCACCACCGGTGCGTCCCTCGAGGAGGCCGTGGGCGAGCTGCTGCGGGGATCGGGGCTCACCCTCTGCTGCGCCGAGTCGCTCACTGGCGGCGGGCTCGGCGCGAGGATCACGAGCGTCCCCGGCGCATCCTCGTACTTCCTCGGGGCGGCGGTGGCGTACTCGGCGGCGGCGAAGCGTGCGGTGCTCGGCGTCTCGCGCGAGACCCTGGAGGGGCCGGGACCCGTCAGCCGCGAGTGCGCCGCCGAGATGGCGTCGGGCGCTCGCCGGCTGTTCGGCGCCGACCTCGCGGTGGCGCTCACGGGGGCGGCCGGGCCCGAGGCCCACGCCGGGGCTCCGGCCGGCGACGTGTGGGTGGCGCTGGAGGGCGAGGGCGTCCTGCATCAACGGAACATCCGCTGGCCCGGTGACCGAGCGTTCGTCCGGCGTCTCGCCGAGCAGTCGGGGCTGGACCTGGTGCGGCGGCACCTCTCCGGCCTGACGCTCCCGGCGTGATGGCTCGCGACCGGGCCTCGCGTCCGGAGGCGAAGCCGCTCCGGCTGTTCGTCGCGATCGACCTGCCCGAGGACGTGCGGGCCCTCGTCGAGGACGGGATCGCCCCCGTCCGCGAGCGGTACCCCCGGGCGCGATGGGTGCCGACGCGCAACCAGCACGTCACGCTGAAGTTCCTCGGCACGACCTGGCCCCGGCTCGTGGACACCGTGATCCAGTCGGTGGGAGAGGTTGCGGCGGCGCACGTGCCCTTCGAGACCCGGGTCGCCGAGCTCGGAGCCTTCCCCTCGGCCCGTCGGGCGCGCGTGCTGTGGATCGGTCTCGAGGACCCGGCCGGGAGGCTCGCCGCCATCGCGAAGGATCTCGACGGGCGGCTGGCGAAGGACTTCGAGCCGGAGGCGCGCGCGTTCACCCCCCACCTCACCGTCGCGCGCTTCGAGCCGCCCGTCCGGCTCGAGGACGACCTCGAGGAGATCGGCGTCGAGAGCCGGCCCTTCGGCGTCGAGTGGCTCGTCGTGTACCGCAGCCACCTCCAGCGGCCGGCGCCCGTCTACGAGGCGATCGCGACGTTCCCGCTCGGCGAGCCTTCGGCGGAGGCGCGTGGCCGAGACGGTGCTTGACCTCGAACATCTGTTCGAGTAGCGTGCGGCTTGCCAGTTCGGTCTCACAGGTCTGTAATCACATGGGTGTGAGTCGTGTCAGACCCTCGCGATAGCGTCCGCCCGGTCGTCGGGGAGGCGCTCGCCGGGACCGTACCTCGGCGGGCGAGGGACCAGGAGGAGGATCGTCGGATGGACCGAGACAAGATGCTCGATGTCGCGCTCTCGCAGATCGAGAAGCAGTTCGGCAGGGGAGCGGTGATGAAGCTCGGTGAGCACCCGATGGGGGCCGGCATCACCGTCATCCCGTCGGGATCGCTCGCCCTCGACATCGCGCTCGGCGTGGGAGGCATCCCGCGCGGCAGGATCGTCGAGGTCTTCGGACCCGAGGGCTCGGGCAAGACCACGGTCTGCCTGCACATGATCGCTGAGGCTCAGCGGCAGGGCGGGATCGCGGCCTTCATCGACGCCGAGCACGCGCTCGATCCCACCTACGCGCAGCGGCTCGGGGTGAACATCGACGAACTGCTCGTCTCGCAGCCGGACTCGGGGGAGCAGGCGCTCGAGATCGCGGATCTCCTCGTGCGCTCCGGCGCGCTCGACATCGTGGTGATCGACTCGGTAGCCGCGCTCGTGCCACGCGCCGAGATCGAGGGGGAGATGGGCGACACCCACGTCGGTCTCCAAGCGCGCCTGATGTCGCAGGCCATGCGCAAGCTGAACGGCTCGCTCTCGCGCTTCGAGACCACCGCGGTCTTCATCAACCAGCTCCGCGAGAAGATCGGCGTGATGTTCGGCAACCCCGAGACCACCCCCGGGGGCCGCGCGCTGAAGTTCTACTCGTCGGTCCGTCTGGATGTCCGCAAGGTCGAGAACCTGAAGGACGGCACCGACGTGGTCGGCTCGCGGACACGGGTGAAGGTCGTCAAGAACAAGGTCGCGCCGCCGTTCCGCCAGTGCGAGTTCGACATCATGTACGGCCTCGGGATCTCGAAGGAGGGCAGCCTCCTCGACGTCGGCGTCGACATGGAGATCGTCCGCAAGAGCGGCGCGTGGTTCACCTACGAGGGCGACCAGCTCGGCCAGGGCCGCGAGAACGCCCGCCAGTTCCTCGCCGAGCACACCGACGTCGCGGCCGAGATCGAGCGGAAGGTGCGCGAGGCGGTGGGCCTGACCGCGTTCGGCCCCGAGGGCGACGAGACCCCGATCGAGGTCATCCCCGATCTCGTCGTCGCGGAGGATCAGGAGGAGCCGCCGGCGAAGCGCTCCTCGAAGGAACGTGAGACGACCGGGGTGCCGGCCGGCTGACGGGGAAGGCAGCGTGGCCGGCCCCCGGCGTTCTCGCGAACCGAAGCACCCGCTCGACTGCCACGAGCGCGCGCTGCGCCTGCTCTCGGTGCGGCCGCGCTCGCGGCGCGAGCTCGAGATCCGGCTCCTGCGGGCGGGGTTCGCGGCCGAGGAGGTCTCCGAGGAGCTCGGCAGGCTCGAGGCCGTCGGGCTCATCGACGACGAGGGGTTCGCGCGGGAGTTCGCGCAGCATCAGCTGGACGGCCGAGGGGCGGGGCGGCGCTCCGTGGCGTCGGGGCTCGCCGCGAAGGGGATCGACCGGGTGACGATCGAGCGCACGCTGGCCGAGGCGCCTGGAGACGATGCCGAGCGCGCGGACGGGCTCGCGCGGGCACGAGCCCCGCGTTTGGCGAGCCTGCCACCCGAGAAGGCCTACGCGCGGCTCTTCGCGTTCCTCGTCCGGCGCGGTCACGATGCCGGAACCGCTCGCGATGCCGCTCGCCGGGCGCTCGACGTGGGCGAGGTCGAGGGCTGAGGTCTTGCCTCACCTGCGGCGAAGCCGTACGCTGGTCGCCTAACGCAGGGCCTCATCGAAGAGCAACTGTTCGACTGTGCCTGACACCGTGAAGAACCCGAACTCCCAGGTAGAAGACACGATCGGAGGGCGCGAGCCGCCTCCTGGCGCTCCGCGCTGATATCCCGCATCCGAACGCACGGCCGAACGGGGCCTCGCCGAGGCCTTCGTTCGGCTTTCGCGTATCGGAGGCACGTCCATGGAAACGACACTCGTGGGGACCCTGGCCCTGGCGCTCGGCGTGGGGGTGGGCTTCCTCGTTCGGAAAACGATCGCGCAGTCTCAGGCTCAGAGCGCTGAGGCTCGCGCCCAGAAGGTGGTCCTCGAGGCCGAGCGTGAGGCCGAGCGGCTCACCCGCGAAGCGCTGGTCGAGGCCAAAGAGGAGATCGGCGGGCTGCGTCGGGAGGCCGAAGAGAGCTTGCGCTCCCGGCGGGAGGAGGTCGAGCGCCAGGAGCAGCGTCTGGTGCAGAAGGAGGGATCGCTCGACGGCCAGAGCGCCGAGCTCGCCCGGCGGGCCGAGGAGCTGACGGATCGCGACAAGCGGCTCCAGATGGTCCGCCAGCAGCTCGAGCAAGCCGCCGAGCAGCACCGCGTCCAGCTCGAGACGATCGCGCGCATGACCCAACAGGAGGCGCGGGACGCGTTGATGGGCCAGATGGTGGAGGAGGCCAAGCGCTCGGCGATGCAGCAGGTCCGCGAGATCGAGCAGCGCGCCCGTGAGGACGGCGAGGAGCGGGCGCGGAAGATCGTGACGATCGCGATCCAGCGGGTCGCATCCGAGCAGACGAGCGAGTCCACCGTGTCGGTGTTCTCGCTCCCGAGCGAGGACATGAAGGGTCGCATCATCGGCCGCGAGGGCCGCAACATCCGCGCGTTCGAGGCGGCGACCGGGGTGAACCTCATCATCGACGACACCCCCGAGGCCGTCGTCCTGTCGTGCTTCGACCCGGTCCGGCGCGAGACCGCCCGCATGACGCTCGAGAAGCTGGTGGCCGACGGGAGGATCCACCCCGCCCGCATCGAGGAGATGCACGAGCGCTCGCAGCGCGAGATCGAGGAGCAGATCCGGCGCGCCGGCGAGGAGGCCTCGATGGACGTCGGCATCACCGACATCCACCCGGAGATGGTGAAGCTCCTCGGTCGCCTGCAGTTCCGGACGTCGTACGGGCAGAACGTGCTCAAGCACCTCGTCGAATCGGCGCACATCGCGGCGGGGATCTCGGCGGAGCTCGGCGTGGACGGCACGGTCGCCAAGCGCGGGGCGTTCCTGCACGACATCGGGAAGGCCGTGACCCACGAGATCGAGGGGAGCCACGCGATCATCGGTGCCGAGATCGCTCGCCGACTGAAGGAGTCTCCGGAGGTCGTGCACTGCATCGAGTCGCACCACGGCGAGGTCGAGCAGCGGACGATCGATGCGGTGCTCGCGCAGATCGCGGACGGGATCTCGGGCGGCCGGCCCGGCGCCCGCAGGGAGAGCCTCGAGACGTACGTGAAGCGGCTCGAGCGCCTGGAGGAGATCTGCACCTCGTACCCCGGGGTCGAGAAGACGTACGCGATGCAGGCCGGTCGCGAGGTGCGCGTCATGGTCAAGCCGGTCGAGATCGACGACCTGCAGGCACAGGTCATGGCCCGGGATATCGCGAAGCAGGTCGAGGAGGAGCTCCAATACCCGGGCCAGATCAAGATCACGGTTGTGCGCGAGACGCGCTCGGTGGAGTACGCGAAGTAGCGTGGACCCGGTGAACGAGCGGCGGTACCTGCTCCGCACCTTCGGGTGCCAGATGAACGAGCACGACTCCGAGCGCATCGCCGGACTGCTCTCGGCCGACGGCTACGTGCCGACCGAGGAGGCCGCCCAGGCGGAGGTCGTCGTGTTCAACACCTGCGCGATCCGTGAGAACGCGGACAACCGCCTGTACGGGAACCTCGGGCATCTTCGGCCGCTGAAGGAGCGCAACCCGCAGATGCGGATCGTGGTCGCCGGGTGCCTCGCGCAGAAGGACGGAGGCCGGATCCAGGAGCGGGCGCCGTGGGTCGACGTCGTCATCGGGACCCACGCGCTTCCCGAGCTCCTCGAGCTGCTCCACGCATCCGAGACCGAGGGCCCGCAGATGGACGTCCGCGAGTACACGGAGGTCTTCCCGAGCGCGCTCCCGGCCCGTCGCGAGGTCGAGCATCACGCGTGGGTCTCGGTCTCGGTCGGGTGCGACAACGCATGCACGTTCTGCATCGTGCCCCTCGTCCGCGGGCCGCAGCGTTCGCGCGCGATCGGCGACGTGCTCGCCGAGGTCCAGGATCTCGCGCGCCGCGGCGTCGTCGAGGTCACCCTGCTCGGTCAGAACGTGAACACGTACGGCCGAGACGTGACGGTTCCCCACTCCGCGCGGCGACCCCTGTTCGCGGACCTCCTCCGCGCGGTGAACGAGATCGACGGCATCCGGCGGATCCGGTTCACGAGTCCGCACCCACACGACTTCACGCCCGACGTGATCGAGGCGATGGTGCGGAGCGAGAAGGTCTGCGAGCACATCCACTTCCCGCTCCAGTCCGGCTCGGACCGGGTCCTGAAGGAGATGCAGCGCTCGTATCGCCGCGAGCGCTACCTCGAGTGGCTGGACGCGATCCGGGGCGCGGTCCCGGGCATCGCCGTCACGACCGACCTCATCGTGGGGTTCCCGGGAGAGACCGAGGCCGACTTCGAGGAGACCCTCGACGTGGTCCGGCGGGCGCGGTTCGACCAGGCGTACATGTTCCAGTACTCGCCCCGGCCGGGGACACGCGCCGCCCAGATGGAAGCCCAACTTCCGAAGGACGTGGTCCAGTCGCGCTTCGACCGGCTGGTGGAGCTCCAGGAGCGGATCTCGCTCGAGATCATGACGGCGCACGTCGGCCGCGCGGTCGAGCTCCTCGTCGAGGGCACCGGGCGCAAGGGCGGAACGCAGGGCAGGACCCGCACGAACAAGGTCGTCCACGTTCCCGGAACGCTCGAGCCGGGGACGTTCCTCGACGCCCGCGTCGTCTCGGCGCACCCGCACCACCTCGTCGGTGAGCCGGTCGTGCGGGAGCCCGCCGCCGTCGGCTGATGTCGGCCGAGCCCCTCCTCGCGCTCGTCGGCCCCACCGCATCCGGCAAGACGGAGGCGGCGGTGAGCGTCGCCGAGATCCTCCACGCCGAGGTCGTGAGCGTCGACTCGATGCTCGTGTACGAGGGCATGGACATCGGCACCGCGAAGCCGAGCCCCGAGCAGCGCGCGCGTGTTCCGCATCATCTCATCGACGTCGTCGGCCCCTCCGAGGCCTTCACCGTGGCCCGGTACCAGGCCCTGGCGCTGGCGGCCGTCGAAGGGATCGCCGACCGCGGCCACCCGGTCCTTCTGGCCGGTGGATCCGGCCTGTACTTCCGGGCCGTGGTGGACCGCCTGCGGTTCCCGGGGACGGATCCGCAGACGCGCGCAGAGCTCGAGGTGGAGGCGGCGATCCTCGGGGGGCAGGCGATGCACGAGCGTCTGGCCGATGTGGACCCCGGCGCCGCCGAGAAGATCGAGCCCGAGAACGTGCGTCGCACCGTCCGGGCCCTCGAGGTGGCCGCGGTGACCGGCCGGTCGTTCTCGAGCTTCGCGGCGCCGTGGGAGCGCTTCGACACCACTCGCGTCCGCGCGGCGGGACTCGAGCTCCCGCGCGAGGTGCTCGCGAGCCGGATCGAGGCTCGCGTCGGCACGATGCTCCAGGAAGGCGTGATGGCCGAGGTCGCCGCGCTCGTCGACCGGGGCTTCGGCGGATGGCTCACCGCGACGCAGGCCATCGGGTACGCTGAGTTCGCCCGTCACCTCGCCGGCGAGCTCACGCTCGAGGAGGCCGTGGCGGGCACGGTGAGACGGACGAAGGAGCTCGCCCGCCGCCAGATGGTGTGGTTCCGGCGGGACCCTCGGATCCGGTGGTTCCCGGTGGGGGAGGGCGGCGTCGGCGACCTCGTGGACGAGGTGGTGGGGTACCTGCGTGGCTGAACCCTTGCGCGTCTGGAAGTACCACGGCACCGGGAACGACTTCGTCATGCTCGAGGATCTGGATGACGAGCGGCCGCTCACGGCCCAGCTCGTCGCCGCTCTCTGCGATCGACATCTCGGCGTCGGTGCCGACGGCGTGATCCGGGTGACCCGAGGCCGGTCGCCGGACGAGGCCTTCTTCATGGACTACCGCAACGCCGACGGCTCGCTCGCCGAGATGTGCGGCAACGGGATCCGGTGCCTCGGCAAGCTCGTGTACGAGCACGGGCACACGTCGGCGACGGAGCTCCTGATCGGCTCGCGCGGCGGTGCGAAATCGCTCGCACTGTCGGTCACCCATGGGGTGGTGGGCTCGATCACCGTGGGGATGGGCAAGCCGGTGTTCGAGCGCTCGCGTATCCCGATGGCCGGGCCTGCGGAGGAGACGTTCCTCGCCCAGCCGTTCGAGTTCGACGGCCGGTCGCTCACCTCGAGCGCGGTGTCGATGGGGAACCCCCACCTCGTCCTGTTCGTCGAGGAGGATCCCGCGGACATGGACGTCCGGGCGATCGGGCCGGGGATCGAGCAGGACCCGCGGTTCCCCGAAGGCACGAACGTCGAGTTCGCCGAGGTCCGGCCCGAGGGGATCCGCGCTCGGGTCTGGGAGCGGGGGTCCGGGGAGACCATGGCCTGCGGCACCGGTGCGTGCGCCGTCGTGGTCGCCGCGAACGAGGCGGGCCTCGTCCCCGCTCGGGCACACGTGCGGTTCCCGGGAGGCGAGCTCGGCGTCGAGCGCACGGACGACGACGTGCTCCTCACCGGCCCTGCGGAGCGCGTGTTCGAGGCGGCGATCGACCCGGCGTGGCTCGAGGAGCGGGGTCTGGGATGAAGGTCGCCCGGCGCATCGAGACCCTGCCGCCGTACCTGTTCGCGGAGCTCGACAAGAAGCTCGCGGCCAAGCGCGCCGAGGGCGTCGACGTGATCTCGCTCGGCGTCGGCGATCCAGACCTGCCGACCCCCGAGCACGTCGTCGAGGCGATGCGCGAGGCCGTCCGAGACCCCGCCACCCACCGGTACCCGAGCTACTTCGGGAGCCTGGAGTTCCGGAGCGCGGTCGCGGCGTGGTACGCGCGACGTTTCGGGGTCGAGCTGGATCCCGAGACCGAGGTCATGGCGCTCATCGGCTCGAAGGAAGGGATCGGACATGTCGCGTTCGCGTACCTCGATCCGGGCGACGAGGCGTTGATCCCCGATCCCGGCTACCCCGTCTACGGCGTGTCGACGCAGCTCGCGGGGGCGACCCCCGTGCCGCTCCCGATGCCCGCCGAGCGCGGCTTCCTGCCGGACCTCGGCGCCGCCCGGGTGTCGAGCCGCACGAAGGTGCTGTGGCTGAACTTCCCGACGAACCCCACCGCTGCGGTCGCCGGGCTGCCGATCTTCGAGGAGGCCGTGGCGTTCGCGCGAGCGCACGACCTCGTCCTGCTCCACGATGCGGCCTACTCGGAGATCACCTATGACGGGTACGTGGCGCCCTCGGTGCTCGAGGCCGACGGCGCGAAGGACGTGGCGCTCGAGTTCGGCTCGACCTCGAAGTTCTACAACATGACCGGGTGGCGGATCGGTTGGGTCGCCGGCTCGGCCGAGGCGATCCGTGCGCTGGCGATCGTGAAGACGAATCTGGACTCGGGGCAGTTCACGGCGATCCAGCGTGCGGCGATCGCCGCGCTCGAGGGTCCGACCGAGCACCTCGAGGAGCTTCGCGCCACGTATCAGCGGCGGCGCGACCTCGTCGTCGGCACCCTGAACGGACTCGGCTGGTCGCTGGAGGCACCGCTCGGCTCCTGCTACGTGTGGGCGCCGGTGCCGGCGGGCGAGACCTCGACCGGGTTCGCCGACCGGCTGCTCGATGAGGCCGGCATCTTCGTCGCCCCCGGGAACGGGTACGGGAAGCTGGGCGAGGGGTACGTGCGCGTGAGCCTCACCGTCCCCGACGATCGGCTGGCCGAAGCGATGGAGCGTCTCGGCCGCACCCTCGGCCGATGACCCAGGAGCGCCGCTCTCGGGGGACGCACGAGACCTCGATGCTCGAGTCGCCCCTGGCGGCGACGTGGCGCCCCCGCGTTCCCGAGAAGGCCGTCCTCGTCGGCGTCGGGCCCGGGATGCAGGAGACGGATCTGGACGAACTCGCCGCCCTTGCCGATTCGGCGGGCGCCGAGCCGGTCGCGCGGATCGTCCAGACGCGACACGACCCCGATCCCTCGACGTACGTCGGCAAGGGCAAGCTCGACGAGATCCATCGCGCGGTGCATACGACAGGTGCGGAGGCGGTCATCCTGGACCGAGAGCTCTCGCCGGGTCAGCTCCGCAACCTCGAGGAACGGCTCAAGGTCAAGGTCATCGATCGCACCGCCCTGATCTTGGACATCTTCGCCCTCCACGCGCGGAGCCGTGAGGGCAAGGCTCAGGTGGAGCTCGCACAGCTCAACTACCTCATGCCCCGGCTCCGCGGCTGGGGCGAGGCGATGAGCCGGATGGGCGGCGGGATCGGCACGCGTCGAGGTCCCGGCGAGACGAAGATGGAGGTCGACCGGCAGCACATCCGCCGACGGATCACGAAGCTCAAGCGCGACATCAAGGACCTCGCGCGCACCCGGGACGTGAAGCGCGCGAGCCGCGAGCGCTCGGGTGTCCCGCAGATCGCGATCGCCGGCTACACGAACGCCGGCAAGTCCACGCTCATGCGGGCGCTCACCGATGCCGACGTGATCGTCGCGAACCAACTGTTCGCCACGCTCGATCCGACGACGCGGCGCCTCCGGTTGCCGAACGGCCGCGACGCGACGGTCTCGGACACGGTCGGGTTCGTGAGCAAGCTTCCGCACGACCTGGTCGAGGCCTTCCGCTCCACGCTCGAGGAGGTGACGCGAGCGGACCTGATCCTCCACGTCGCCGATGCGTCGAGTCCCGAGGTCGAGCGGCAGATCGAGGCCGTCCGAGGCGTCCTCGCCGAGATCGGTGCGGACGGGCTCGTCGAGGTCCTCGCGTTCAACAAGATCGACCTCGTCGATGCCGACGAGCGAGCGCGTCTGGGCGAGCGGTTCCGCGACGCGACCGCGATCTCCGCGCTGACCGGTGAGGGGATCGAAGCGCTCCTCGAGCAGGTCGGGCTCGCGATCCCAAGGTTCCCCGTCGGGGTCACGGTGCTCCTCCCCCTCGACCGGGGGGATCTGGTCGCCCTGCTCCACCGCGACGCCGAGGTGCTGTCCGAGGAGTCCGGCGAGGAGGGCGTCCGGATCCGTGCCCGCGTCGACGAGCGCGTGTTCTCCGCGGTCCGGGCCTTCCGCGTCGAACGCGAGCGACCGCCGGCGCACCCGTCGAGCGGTCCGGGCCCGGCCGGCGCTAGCTGACCGGCCTGGAGCCGGGCGCGCCGATCGACCAGAGCGACTCAGCCGCCCACGCGCGCTCGATCGCCACGTCGGGGTTCGTCCCGCGTTCGATCGAGTACCGGGAGGCGAGGATCTGCAGGCGAACCGTGAGCGGGATCTGCGCGAGGACGGGCGGGAGATCCGATGGCTCGGTCAACGCCGTCACGCCGATGCCCTCGGCCTCGGCCGCCGCGGCGACCGCTGCCGTCAGCCCGTCCGTGTCCGGGGGCGCGAGGGCGACGAGATGGTCGCGTCCGTCGAGCGGGACGGCAGAGCCGTGCAGGAGGAACTCGACGTCGTAGCCCTCGGCGAGGACCCGAGCGGCCTCGCGTACCTTGAGGGCGCCCTCGCGAGCCGTGACGCCGGCCGGCCCCTCGCCGAACAGCACGAGGGCACGGTCGGGGAGGGGGATCGAGAGGGTCCCCGCGTCGGCGATCGCCGCGGTCACGGCATCCGGCAGGCGGGCGAGGATCTCGGGTGCGAAGGTCTCGGCGCCGAGCGTGTTCGCCAGGCGCGCGAGGAGCAGCAGCGCCGAGGTGTAGCTGACCGTGTAGGTGTGCGAGCGCTCCTGGTCGACGGTCTCGAGCGCCTCGAGGAACCCGCCGCCGCGCCGGGTGATCGCGATCACGCGGAGCCCTGCACTCATCCCCATCGTGTAGGCGGCGGCCGCGTAGGAGGTCTCTGCGCCCGCGTTGTGGCTGATCACGATCACGGCGTCGGCGGCATCGACCGGCGGCGCCCAGTTCACGAACCGCATCGACGGAACGGCGTACGCAGCCCTGCCGGCGTCGTGGAACATGGCGGCACCGAGCTCGGCGGCGTGCTGGCTGGTGCCGGTGCCGACGAGCCAGATCCGGTGGGCCTGCCGGAGGCGTTCGATCGTGTCGTGGGGGATCGGCGTGTGCAGGAGCCGCTCGAGCTCTCCCGGTTGCGCGGCGATCGCGCGCTCCAGCTCGG
>JBLNAW010000100.1:0-4945 GCA_050259555.1 Solirubrobacterales bacterium | reverse complement strand
GCTCGCCGCCCGAGCCGCGTATCATCCGCGCATGCCTCGGGAGCGACGCATCCGACGAGGAGCCGTGCGCCGGAGTGAGGATCGCGGGCTCGTCACCGGGACGACGCCGTACCTCGAAGACGTCCCGTGCGAAGGCGCTCTGCACGCGGTATACGTCCGCTCTCCGATGGCACACGCCCGCGTCGGTGCGATCGATCACGGCGACGCGCGCGGCATGCCCGGGGTCGCCGGGGTGTTCACCTCGGCCGATCTGCCGGGGATGCGGATGCCTTCGGTCGAGGATCTCCCCGACGTGTTCCGGCGCCCCGTGCTCGCCGCCGACGTCGTGCGCTTCGTCGGCGAGCCGGTGGCCGTCGTCCTCGCCGGCACCCGCGCGCAGGCGATGGACGCCGCCGAGGCGGTCGGCGTGGAGTACGAGCCTCTGCCGGTCGTGACCGATCCCGCGCGAGCGCTCGGCGGAGATGCGCCGCTCCTGTTCCCCGAGCACGGATCCAACGTTGCCTCGACGATCCGGCAGGTGAGCCACGAGGACCCCCTCGAGGGCGCCGACGTGGTGGTGGGGGGCCGCTTCCGCAACCAGCGGGTCGCGCCGGTCCCGCTCGAGGTGAACGGCGCCCTCGCCGTGCCCGAGGGCGAGGACCTCACACTGTGGCTCTCGTGCCAGGCGACGCATCTCAGCCGGTCCGTCATCGCCGAGGTGCTCCGGGTGCCGGAGTCGACGATCCGCGTTCGGACGGCGGCGGTCGGCGGCGGGTTCGGTGCGAAGATCCCCACCTACGCGGAGCAGGCGGTCGTGGCCGCGTTGGCGCTCCGCCTCGGGGTCCCGGTCCGGTACGTCGAGTCGCGCTCGGACAACTTCCTCGCGATGACGCACGGCCGCGATCAGGTCCAGGACGTCGAGATCGGCGCGACGCGCGACGGCCGGATCGTCGGGCTGCGGGCACGGATCCTCGCCGACCTGGGCGCGTACCCGGACGAAGGGGCCACGCTGCCCGAGTCGACGGCGCTGATGGCCGTCGGGGCGTATGCGATCCCCCGCGTGAACGTCGAGATCCTCGGCGTCCTCACGAACAAGACGCCACTGGGGGCGTACCGCGGGGCCGGCCGGCCCGAGGCGACCGCCCTGATCGAGCGGGCGATCGACATGCTCGCGGGCGAGCTCGACCTCGACCCCACCGAGATCCGCCGCCGCAACTACATCGACGAGTTCCCGCACCGGACCGTCACGGACGCGTGGTACGACTCCGGGGCGTACGAGCTGGCGCTCGACGAGGCGCTCCGGCAGGCCGACTACGCGGCGCTCCGCGCCGCCCAGGTCGTCCGTCGCCAGAACCACGACCCGCGCCTCCTCGGCATCGGCGTCGCGAGCTACGTGGAGATCACGGGTTGGGGCAGCGAGTATGCGCGGCTGCAGGTCGCCGACGACGGATCGGTCCGCGTGATCACCGGCTCGAGCCCGCAGGGTCAGGGCCACGAGACGGCCTTCGCGCAGATCGTGGCCGACCGGCTCGGCGTGCCCTTCGGATCCGTGTCCGTGCAGCACTCGGACACCGCGATCGTCCCTCGGAGCGAGGGCACGATGGGCTCGAGAACGCTCCAGGTCGGCGGGAGCGCGGTCCTTCGTGCCGCCGACCTCCTCGTCGAGCGCGCCCGGTCGCTCGCCGCCCAGCGGCTCGAGGTCGCCCCCGACGACGTCGTCCTGTCCGACGAGGGCCGGTTCGAGGTGGTCGGCGCTCCCGGCTCCGGCGTCTCATGGGCGGATCTCGCGCAGGCCGCCACGGGCGGACCCGCGGAGAGCGACGCCCTCGACGTCGAGTACGACTTCGAGATCGAAGATTCCTCCTACCCGTTCGGGACGCACGTGGCCGTGGTCGAGGTCGACGCCGACACCGGCGAGACGAGGCTGCTGCGTCACGTCGCGGTGGACGACTGCGGCGTCGTGCTCAACCCGATGCTCGCCGCCGGACAGGTGCACGGCGGGATCGCGCAGGGTGCGGCGCAGGCGTTGTTCGAGGAGGTCGTCTACGACGAGACCGGGTCGCCTCTCACCTCGAGCCTCGCGACGTACGGGTTCCCGAGCGCGGCCGAGCTCCCGAGCTACCAGACCTCGCACACCGAGACGCCGACGCCGAGGAACCCGCTCGGCGCGAAGGGGATCGGGGAGGCGGGGACGATCGGCTCGATCCCCGCCGTCCAGAACGCCGTGGTCGACGCGCTCGCGCACCTCGGCGTCCGGCACCTCGACATGCCGGCGACGCCCGAGCGCGTGTGGCGCGCGATCGCCGACGCCTCCACGAGCGAAGAACCGGGAGGGACCGATGGAACGACCGGACATGAAGGGCCTGATCGCCGCGATCGTGACCCCGATGCACGAGGACGCGTCGGTGGACGAGACCTCCCTGCGCCGGTACGTGAGGTGGCTGACGGACCAGGGGATCACGGGCCTCGCGGTGAACGTGGACACGGGCGAGGGGCCACACCTCTTCGCTGAGGAACGGGTCCGCGTCATCGAGGTCGTCGCCGAGGAGGTCGGCGATCGCACGCTGATCGTCGCCGGCCTCGCGGGCTCGTTCACGGCGCAGGCGGCGCCCCTGGCCTCGGACGCGGCGAGCGCAGGCGCCCGCGCGCTGCTCGTCTTCCCGATCCCCGTCTACCAGGGTGAGCCGCTCGACCCCGAGATCCCGGCCCGGTACCACCGCGCCGTGCATGAGGCCTCCGGGCTCCCGCTGATCGCGTTCCAGCTGCAGCCCGCGCTCGGCGGCGTGAACTTCTCCGCCGAGGTCCTCGAGCGCCTGATGACGGTCGAGGGCGTCGTCGCGATCAAGGAGGCGTCGTTCGACGCGAAACGGTTCGTCGACACGGTCCGCGCGGTGCGCGCGGCCGCGCCCGAGGCCGTGATCTTGAACGGCAACGACAACTTCCTGCTCGAGGCCTACCTGCTCGGAGCCGACGGCGCGCTCCTCGGCTTCGGGACGCTCGCGGCCGCCGAGCAGGTCGAGATGCTCGAGGCCGTGCGCGCGGGGGACCATGCCCGCGCCCAGGAGCTCGCCGGGATCCTCCAGCCGCTCTGCGATGCGATCTTCGCCGCACCGGTCCGCGACTACCGAGCCAGGATCAAGCATGCGTTGACGACGCTCGGCGTGATCGATCACCCGTCCGTCCGCCCCCCGCTGCTCCCGTTGGCCGCCGAGGAGGCCCGCGCGGTAGAGCGCGCGCTCGAGGAGGCGGGGCTCTCGTGAACGTGCGGATCGGGGTCTTCCTGCCGACGTTCGGCGGGGACGAGCGGCGCTCGGGAGCCGAGATCGCCGCCTTCGCGCGCCGAGCCGAGGAGCTCGGGTTCGACTCGGTGTGGGCGACCGACCACCTGTTGCACGGCAGCGTGTTCTACCGGGCGCCGTGGCTCGACCCGATCTTGAGCCTGACCTACGCATCCGCGGTGACCACGAGGGTCCGGCTCGGGACCTCGATCCTGGTCATGCCCACCCGGCATCCGGTGCTGCTGGCGAAGGAGCTCTCGACGTTGGCGGCCCTTTCGGGGGACCGAGCGATCCTGGGCGTCGGCACCGGGTGGGACGAGCGCGAGTTCGAGGCCGTGGGGATGCGCAAGTCGCAGCGTGGCGCGCGCACGGACGAGGCCGTCGAGCTCGTCCGCCGGCTCGTCGCGGGCGAGCGCGTTTCGAACGAGGGCCCGTTCGTGCGACTGCGCGACGTCGAGATCGGCCCGCCGACGGAGGCGACGCTCCCGATCTGGGTCGCCGGCGGCCGGCAGCTCCCGCACGCCGCCTCCCCGGAACGGCCCGAGATGGCGGCCGCCGTCCTTCGCCGGATCGCGGATGCCGATGGGTGGATCGCCCGTCCGACGTCGCTGCCCTCGCAGATCCGCGAGGATCTCGGCGAGATCCGCGCCGTGCTCGGCGAGCGGGGGCGTGACCCCGCCACCTTCACGGTCGCCCACGAGAACTTCCTGCATCTCGTCGCGACCGACGACCCGGCCGAGGCCGAGCGCGAGCAGCGCCGGGCCTTCACGGCGGTCATGGGCGAGGGCAGGCCCTTCGAGTACTTCCAGCAGGTGTACCTCACGGGTACCGTGGCCGAGGTTCTCGAGAAGCTCGACGAGCGGATCCGCTCAGGCGCCGAGTACCTGATGCTGCACACGCTCGAGCCGTCGCCCCGCCAGCTCGACCTGTGGGCCGAACACGTCCTCTCGCACGTGACGGACCGCTGAGCCGACCCGGCGGCCGGCACGCATGTTCCGGTCCGCCCTCGCGCCGTCGTGCCGGCGGCGTGCGCTCGGCTATCTGTTTTGCGCACCTTGGGCCGGTATGGAACACTTTCGCTCATGCGCAGGATCGTGATCATCGGGGCGGGCAGCGTCGAGTTCACCCGGAACGTCGTGGCCGATCTGTCCTCGTACGCGGAGCTCCACGGGAACGTCGAGATCGTGCTGCACGACATCGACCCGGAGCGCCTGGCCTACGCGGGGCGGGCCGCCGAGTCGATCGTGCGGCGAACCGGGGCCGGCTACGCGGTCCAGGCGCACGCGGAGCGACGTCCCGCGCTCGAGGGGGCCGACTACGCGATCAACGAGATCCAGGTCGGCGGCTTCCAGGGGACCCTCACCGACTTCGAGATACCGAAGGAGTACGGCCTGCGGCAGACGATCGGCGACACCATCGGGATCGGCGGCATCATGCGCGGGCTCCGCACGATCCCCGTCGCGGTCGGCATCGGGAACGACATGGCCGAGCTGTGCCCGGATGCCCTGCTGCTCAACTACACGAACCCGATGGCGATGGTGCCGTGGGGCGTCTACGCGGGATCCGCGTTCTCGCGCGTCGTCGGTGTATGCCACTCGGTCCGCGACACCCACCACTTCCTGGCCCGCACGGTCGGCGTGCCCGAGGACGACGTCGCCTTCCAGACCGCCGGGTTCAACCACCAGTGC
>JBLNAW010000099.1:0-4439 GCA_050259555.1 Solirubrobacterales bacterium | reverse complement strand
GTAGCGCTTCGCCATCGATCTCGCCTCTTCCCTGGACCACCTCCCCCTCGGGGTAATCGAACGTATGTTCGAGGGGGAAGGTCACGATACGCCCGGGCTCCGACACCGGCCAAATCGAGGTATCGCGGCTGGTCAGGGGTCTGACCGCCCGTCCGGACCCGAGCCGATAGGCTGCGTCGCGTGAGCACCGAGGAGCCGCTCGTCGTCTGCATCCCGAACTTCAGCGAGGGGCGGAACGCGGAGGTCATCGAGGCGATCTGCGCCGCGCTCTCGAGCGTGCCCGGCGCGCGCCTCGGCTACCGCCAGGCCGACGCCGAGCACCACCGCCTCGACACGACGATCGCCGGCTCGCCCCAAGCCGTGTGCGCCGCCGCGCTCGCCGGGGCTCGGGTGGCGGTCGAGCGCATCGACATGGAGCAGCACTCGGGCGGGCACCCCCGGATGGGCGCGGTCGACGTGATCCCGTTCGTGCCGCTCCGTGGGATCTCGATGGACGGGTGCGTCGAGCTCGCGCGCTCGTTCGGCAGGGAGCTCGCCGAGACGCTCGACATCCCCGTCTACCTGTACGACCGGGCCGCCCTCGTGCCCGAGCGCGCGAGCCTCGCCGAGGTCCGCAGGGGGGAGTTCGAGGGTCTGCGCGAAGCGGTCGCACGCGGCGAGCGCCTCCCCGACTTCGGCCCGCACGAGATCGGGAAGGCAGGGGCGACGGCGGTCGGCGCTCGCAAGGCGCTCATCGCGTTCAACCTCTACCTCACGGGCTCGGAAGACGACGCGAAAGAGATCGCGAAGAGGGTCCGCGAGTCGAGCGGCGGACTCCCCGCCGTCCGCGCGATCGGCTTCGCGGTGCCGGAGCGGGACCGCGTGACGGTCTCGATGAACCTCGTGGACTTCGAGGTGACCGGACTGCGCGCCGCGTTCGACGCCGTGCGTGCCGAGGGTGCTCGGCGGGGTATGGAGATCATCGACGGCGAGATCGTCGGGCTCGTGCCGCAGGCGGCGCTCGGGCCGGACGACGTCGCGTACCTACGACTGGAGGGGTTCGATGCGGAACAGCAGATCCTGGAGCGGCTCGTGAGCGGCGAGGGCATCCGCGGACAGCAGGTGCAGGCGTTCCTCGACGTCCTCGCCTCGGACTCCCCCACCCCGGGCGGCGGCGCCGTCGCCGGGGTAGCCGGGGCGGCCGGGGCGGCGCTCATCGAGATGGTCGCGCGGCTCACGATCGGCAAGGACGACCACGCGGACGTCGCCGAGCGCATGGGCGCGCTCCTTGTCGAGGCCGAGACCGCGCGCGCGGCGTTCCTCGACCTCGCCGACCGCGACGCGAGCGCGTTCGACGGCGTGATGGCCGCGTTCAAGATGCCGAAGGGGACCGACGCCGAGCGGGCCGCCCGCGCCGAGGCGATCCAGCGCGGGTACGAGGCCTCGGCCTCGGTGCCGCTCGAGGTCGCCAAGCGCGCGGTCGCCCTCATGGAGCTCGCGCGGGTGGCCACCGAGAAGGGGACCGTGAACGCGGCCTCCGACGGCGCCTCGGCCGGCGCGATACTGTTCGCGGCGGCGTCGGCGGCCCTGTTCAACGTGGACATCAACACCGCGTCGATGAAGGACGCCGCCGCGGTCGAGCGCATGCACGGCGAGGTCGCGACGCTCCGCGCCGAGGCCGCCGCCCTCCTCGACGCGACGAACCGGGCGTTCGCCGCTCGGTTCGCGTAGGCGGCAGATGCGCGGCTGGTCGCCGGGTGACGCCGTCGTGGTGCGCGAGGTCTGGCACGGGCGCGTCTTCGAGGCTCGCCCGGCGCTCGTCGTCCAGGACGAGCCCGAACACACGATGCTCCTCGTCCCCGGCGGCGTCGCGTGCGGCGTGCCGGTCGGCGAGGACGGCGCCGAGCTCCGTCTCCCCGACCGCCCATGGCAGCTCGAGGTGCGCGAACGCGGCCCGAACCCGATCCTGTCGTTCGCGTGGCCCGAGACGCCCTACGCCGTCCTGCGATGGACGACCGAGCAGGGCACGCCGATGTGGTACGTGAACCTCCAGGATCCGCTCGAGCGCACCGCGATCGGTTTCGACACGACGGATCACGCGCTCGACGTGATGGTCGGGCTCGACGGCACGTGGGCGTGGAAGGACGAGGACGAGCTCGCCGAGGCCGTCGAGGACGGCCTGTTCACCGTCGACGAGGCCGCGATGTTCCGTGCCGACGGCGAGCGGGCGGTCGCCAGGATCCTCGACCGCGAGCCACCCTTCGACCGCGACTGGTCATCGTGGCGCCCAGATCCAGGCTGGCGGGCGCCGACCCTCTCCGAGGACTGGGACCGCACCTAGCCGAAGCTCGGCAGCACCTGCTGGACGAACTCCTCGACGCGGGCGTCGCCCTCGCTCGGCCAGCCGACCGTGAGGTAGCCGATGCCGCCATCGCGCATCCACTCGAACGTGCGCTTCACGTCGTCCCACGGCTCACTGATCGACAGGCCCGCCGCACGCAGGATCGAGGCGGGATCTCGGCCGGCCTCTTCGGCCGAGCGGTCGACGATCGCGTTCAGCTCGGCGAGCTCCTCGGGTGTCTCGACCCAGCCGTGCCAGGCGTCGGCGTGGCGGCCGACGGTCGGCAGGGTTCGGGCCCGGCCCGTGCCGCCGATCCAGATGGGCGGGTGTGGCCGCTGCACGGGCTTCGGGCGGAAGAGCGCCCCGTCGAGCCGGTAGTGCTCACCCTCGAAGGACACACGCTCGCCGCTCATCAGGAGCTTCAGGACCTGCACGCCCTCCTCGAGCCGGTCCATCCGGTCGCCGAGCGAGGGGAACGGGATGCCGAGCTCGGTGTGCTCCTCGACGTTCCAGGCCGCGCCGACCGCGCACTCGACGCGCCCGCCCGAGATGTGGTCGACGGTCACGACCTCGGTCGCGAGGATCGAGGGCAGGCGGTGCGTCATCCCGGTCACGAGCGTGCCGAGCCGGATCGTCGAGGTCGCCGCCGCGAGCCCGGCGAGCAGCGTCCAGCCCTCGAGGCACGGGCCGTCGGGGTCGGCGTAGAGCGCGGTGAAGTGGTCGAACACCCAGGCGCCGTCGAAGCCCGCGTCCTCGGCGAGCCGCGTCCGTCGCAAGATCTCGTCCCAGGTCAGCTGGTGCTGCGACACGTCGAGTCCGAACCGCATCTCAGGCCTCCTCCTCGTCGGCGTAGTTCCAGGTGCGGAGCTCCCCCGGCTCGAGGCGGAGGATCACCGAGGCCGGTTCGGTCTCCTGCGTGACGTCCTCGCCCCGCTCGGCACCCTCGTACCGGACGCCGATCCGGCGGGCGACCTCCTCGACGCCCTCCGTCACGAGCCTCGCCTCGCACCGGACCTCGACGCCGGTCCACGGGTAGGCCTGCTCGGCGACGACGAAGCTCACGCGCGGATCGCGACGGACGTGGCGGATCTTCTCGCTGCCCTCGAGCGTGACGACGTTGAACCCGCCGTCGCGCCACTCGTGCCAGACCGGCGAGAGCCGGATGCGGCCGTCGGGCGTTCGGGTCGCGAGGACCGAGGTGATCGGCCGGTCGAGGAACCCGAGCAGGTCGTCGATCGGGATGTCGCGGGGCACGACCGCATCGTAGCCGGGTTGCCGAGGAGCCCGCCGGTGCGGGAGGCTACGCCTCGATGCCCGACCTCTCCGACCTCCGCGACCGGTTCCCCGCCCTGCGGCGCGAGCACGACGGCCGCCCGGCGGTCTTCCTGGACGCGCCCGGCGGCTCCCAGGTGCCCGAGACCGTGATCGAGGCGATGGCCGGATACCTGCGCTCGAGCAACGCGAACACGCACGGCGCGTTCGCGACGAGCGAGGAGACCGACGGCGTGATCGCCGAGGCGCACCTCGCGGCCGCCGACCTGCTGAACGCCGACGCCGACGAGGTCGTGTTCGGGCCGAACGCGACCACCCTGCTGCTGGCGATCTCGCGCTCAGTGGGCCGGGGGCTCGGGTGGGGCGACGAGGTAGTCGTCACGCGCCTGGACCACGACGCGAACATCCGGCCGTGGGTGCTCGCCGCGCGCGATGCCGGCGCCACCGTCCGCTGGGTCGACATCCGGCGCGAGGACGCGACGCTCGACCTCGACGCGTTCGCCGAGGTGCTGAACGAGCACACGAAGGTCGTCGCGTTCACGCTCGCGTCGAACGGGGTCGGCACGATCACACCGGCGGCCGAGCTCGCGCGCCTCGTGCACGAGCGTACGCCCGCGATCGTGGTCTGCGACGGCGTGCACCTGGCGCAGCACCGCTCGATCGACGTCCGCGCGATCGGCGCCGACCTGCTCGCCTGCTCGCCGTACAAGATCTTCGGCCCGCACCTCGGCATCCTGTTCGGACGGCGCGAGCTCTTGCGCTCGCTCCCCCCCTACAAGGTGCGGCCCGCGAGCGACGACCTCCCCTTCCGCTTCGAGACCGGGACGCAGAACCACGAGGGCTTCGC